>JAYVYM010000134.1:0-16294 GCA_043784245.1 Frankiales bacterium | reverse complement strand
TGGTCCGGCAGGTGGATCTCCTTGGCGATCGTCACTCCGTCGTTCGTCACGACCGGCGAGCCGGTGATCTTCTCGATGATCACGTTGCGACCCTTGGGGCCGAGTGTCGACTTGACGGCCTCCGCGAGCTGGTCGACTCCTGCAAGCAGACGCATCCGGGCGTCCTCGCCGAAGCGCAGTTCCTTGGCCATGGTGACCTCTCTGTCAGGTGGGCGGGATCAGGGAACGAGGATCGCGCGGCCGCGGACCTTGCCGGCGTCCAGATCGGCCAGCGCCTCCACGGCGGCGTCCAGTGGGTAGGTGCTGGTGTGCAGGGTGACCTTGCCGGACTGTGCGAGCACCATCAACTCGGCTAGCTCGTTGTACGTACCAACAATGTTGCCAACAATGTTGCGTTCGGTGGAGATGATGTCCAGCGTGGGTATGGTGAGTGTGCCGCCGTACCCGATCACGTAGTAGGAGCCGCCGGCGCGCGTCATCGCGAATCCCTCGTTCTCCGCGCCCTGCTCCGCCACGAAGTCGAGCACGACGTCGGCGCCGGCGCCCCCGGTCAGCTCGCTGACGGCGGCGAGGTGGGTGCCGTCCGCGACGACCGTGTGGGTAGCCCCGAGCTGCTCGGCGAGCTTGAGCGCGTCGGGGTTGCGGTCGACGACGACGATCGTCGTCGCCGTGAGTGCCGCCAGGCACTGGATGCCGATGTGGCCCAGACCGCCGGCGCCGATCAGCACGCAGGTCGTGCCGGGGTACAGCAGCGGGACCGCCTTGCGTACGGCGTGGTACGCGGTGATACCGGCGTCCGCGAGCGCGGCCACATCCTCGGGGCGGGTCGCGGGGTCCAGCAGCACGCACGCCCGGGCCGAGGTCAGCAGCAGCTCGGCCATCCCGCCGTCGCTGCCCAGACCCGGGAAGATGCTGTTGGAGCAGTGCATGTCCTGCCCCGCCCGGCACGCCCGGCAGAGCCCGCAGGTCGGCGTCGGGTGCAAGATCACGGTGTCGCCGACGCTGACGTTCGTGACACCGGACCCGATCTCGTGCACCCAGCCGGCGTTCTCGTGGCCGAGCGTGTAGGGCAGTGGTGGTGCCATCGCCTGCTCCCACTGCCCTTCGATGATGTGCAGGTCGGTCCGGCACACACCGGCACCGCCGACCTTGACGATCACGTCGAAGGGACCCGCGATCTTGGGCTCCGGAACCTCCTCCACGACGGGCTGCTGGTGGTAGGAGTGCAGGCGGACGGCCTTCATGCGTGCTCCTCGACCCTCGCGGGCGCTGGTGTTGAGTCGTTCATCGCATCATTTAGGGCGTCGCTGTTCGGGTCGTGGACGGCGCCGACGCCGGCGCCGGCATAGCGGTCGCGCAGCATGCCGCGGCAGATCCCGGAGTTCGCCTCAGCGCCGACCCGCGTCAGGCGGGCCTTGCGCAGGTGCAGCGGTAGGGCCTGCACCCCGATGGCCGCCCCGGTGACGGCGTCGACGAGCAGCGGGGAGTCGTCGCTGCAGGGCAGCCCGAGCTCGGCACGTCGCTCCCGAAGCCGCTCGCGGTCACCGGAGGCCGGGACCTCGCCGAGGGTCATGGCGGCGAGGTCGTCGGTGGTACGGCCGGCGGCGAGCAACGGCCGGCAGACCCGGTCGGTCCCGGCCAGGACCGCCTTGCGGATGAAGTCGGCCCGCAGGTCGTCGAGCTCGGCGGCGGCCAAGCCGTCGAAGGACTCGACGAACCCGGCTCGGGCCGCCACCCCCTCGTTGATGGCATCGCTGGCGAAGTGGTCGTCCAGCACGATCGCCGCACGCCGTACGCCCGCTACAGCGCTCACCGCCTCATACGCGTCCGCCACCATGAGGAAGGCGAAGTTGGGCGCGCAGAAGTAGGTGGGCAGACGCAGGTGTACGTCGGCCACCCCGTCCTCGGAGACCGTGCACGAAGCCACGAAGCCGAGCGCGGTCACCGGCTCGTCCAACTCGGGGTCACGCACGGTGTCCAACGCGGCGAGCACTGCAGCGGCGGAGCTCACACCGAGATCCTGGCCCCGTCGTCAACCAGCATCGCGTCGTCCTGGGCGGCCGGCGTACCGGCCTCCGCGGACAGCTGGCACTCGGCGGGGACGTCGATGTCGTACAGCTTGGCAGCGTTCAGGCCCAAGATCTTCTTCTTGCCTGCGGTGTTGATCCGCGGGTAGTCGGAGTACTCGTCGCCGGCCGGGTAGTCCCAGTCGACGAAGCCCTCGACCTGCCACTTCGGCTCCCAGATGCCGTAGTCACTGCCGAATGTCATCTTGTCCTCGCCGACCCAGAACAGCAGCTCTCCCATGACCTTGGCGAAGAACCTGGGGCGGGCGTGCATGAGGCCGCCGATGACGACGGACAGACCGGCGTACACGTTGGGCTCCTGCGTTGCCATGAAGCAGAAGTCCTCGATGCGCGGCAGCCCGACGTGCTCAACGATGAAGTTCAGCTCGGGGAAGTCCGTCGCCGCGTGGTCAACGTCGGAGACGTCGAACGCGTCCTTGTCGAGCGGCCAGATCGTCGGGCCCTTGTGAACGTGGACGTTCTTGATGCCCAGCTCCTGCGCGCGCTCCAGGAAGCGGTAGGCCTCAGGGTCCTTCAGCGTCCAGCCACGTGAGCCGTCCAGCCACTCCGCCGTGTACAGCTTGACGCCCTTGGGCTGCCAGCGCTCGACGTTCTCCTCGAACTCCTTCATCGCTGCGGCTCCGCCACGTGGCTCGAACCGGCTGTTGACGAGGAACTTCCCGGGGTGCTTCTCCGCCAGCGTGCCGTTCTTCTCGGTGGTGTTGAAGCCGTCGGTGTACCAGGACTTGAGGTACGTCGGCTGGAAGATCGCGACGTCGACGTGACCGTCCTCGAAGACGTCCTTCATCAGGTCCTGCTCCGAGTACTTCTGGAAGTGCTCGATCGACCAGTGCGTCTCGGCTGGGCCCAGGCTCTGGTATGCGTGGAAGCAGTCGATCCACCCCTTTGCGTAGTTCTCCTGGCCCGCGACCCAATTGGCTGGGCTCGCATCCCAGAAGTGCATGTGGCTGTCCACCACGAAGTACTTCTCGCCGTCCTTCTCGTACACGGGCTTCTCCTTGCTGAGGGTGTCTGGTGGAGGCGGTCAGTGGGTAGCGGGTAGGTCCCAGCCCATGTACGCGGCGGCATCCTCGGGGCTCGCGAACATGATGGTCCGGTCGTCCTCGTGGATCATTTTGCCGTAGTGCGTGGACATGTTCTCCTCGAACTGCGCAGCGTCGAAGTAGTCGTCCTCCTCGCCGAGCGCCTCAGAGATTTCGGCGTAGACGAAGTCCATGCGCGTGACCGCGTCGACCCGGATCATCGACGGCAGCGGCGTGATGGTCACCCCCTCGTGGGTCGACATCACCTGCGCCATGACCGCGCCGACCTGGTTGTTCATCACAGTGACGCCGCACAAGCCGGAGGCGGTGTTGTTGACGGAGAATGGGCTGGCGGACGTTGCGGTGATCACAGGGAGAGCTCCTTGGGGATAGCGAGACCGAGGTCGGCGAGGATGCCGGAGAAGCGGCTCTTGGCGCGGTCCAGCCCGTCCTCGAAGCGCGGGGGCTTGGCGTCGGGCTGGGACCAGAGCGGAGACATCGCGCGGGCGGCTTCGAGACAGCGCGGCACCCACACCGAAAGCCATTCCTGCATTTTGGCCTTGTTGAAGTCGGCGAACTCCTTGTCGTTGGTCAACAGCTCGAACATGGCTGTCGTGTAGCGCAGGTCGCGGGTCGCGAAGTCGTGCTCGCCGGCGCCGAGGACCGTCGGGGTCACAAAGTCCCCGTTGCGCGGCGCCGCCTGCTGCACCAGCTGGCTACGGAACAACTCGCCCACGAGCGGCTCGAACACGACGTTGACCGCGAAGATTGCCTCAGCCCAGTCGTCGATACAGGTCAGCTGCTCGACCACCTTGCGGGTGCCCTGCCAAGCCGGGTCGCTGTTCCACGCCTCGAGGTGAGCCGTCCCGTCGAAGGAGTCGATCTCCTCGCTCAGCGTCAGGTTGTACAGCGCGAGGTCCTGGGCGGTGCGGATCCGGTGCATGCTGTTGACTGAGATCGCGTTGTTGTGCATGTTTGTGGGCGCGCGACGCTGGGCATTTGCGAAGACATACAGGCCGAGGCCGTGCTCGACATGCATCCAGGCGCCGACGTGGCTGTCGACGAACTGGACCCAGTTGGGGTTCCACTGCTCAAACGCTTTCGTTTCCCGGGCGGCGTCGACGTTGGCAGTAATCTGGCGCACGACGTTGGAGTTGTACTTGTAGAACGTGAGCTCCCACTCCTCGTTGGGGTCCCGGAACTCGTGCCAGCCCAGCGCGGGCCAGTCGTAGCCTTTACCGCCCGAGCCGGGGAAGCGCTCGGGGACGGGGCGGTCGGAGCCCCAGGCCTTGAGAGCGGTCCATTCGAGCGGGTAACCGCCACGGCCGTCGGCGAAGCCGTAGATCCAGCCCTGCGCGAGGTAGTGCCGCGGGTCGGGCTGCACCTCGACGGTGACGTCCTCGTAGTGCGTCTGCTTGCGCTTCTGCGGGACGAAGTAGTTGTAGTTGCGTGCGGTGGAGTCGGGGAACGTCTTCGCCCCCGCCTCGGCATCGGTGAAGGCGGGCTTCGGAAGGCTTCGTTCGGTGGGCTGGTCAACGGTCGTCATGAAGACGCCCTTCCTGTCACTGGTGTGGCGGTGGGTTCACCTGTGGTCGTAAACTTGTCGTAGAAAATCCGTCCCTCTTTCGCGCCGAGGTCGCCAAGCACCTCGATGGCGGCCTCCACCATCGGTGGCGGACCACAGACGTAGGCGTCGGCACGACGGAGGTCGCTCTCGTACTTGCGTACGACGTCGGTAATCAGGCCGACCTCACCGTCCCAGGTCTCACCCTCGGCGGGCTCCGACAAGGCGGGCACGTAGCTGAAGCCGGGCATGACCTCTTCGAGAGCCCTCAGCTCCTTGTCGAAACACAGGTCACGCCGGCCGCGGGCGCCGTAGTAGTAGGTGGCCTTACGTTCCGGGTCGCGCTCGGCGAGCGAGCGCAGCACCGACAGGATCGGCGCCATGCCGGCACCGCCGCCGACGAAGACGAGTTGTGCGGGGCTGTCACGCAACGTGAAGACGCCGAACGGGCCGCTGAGGTCGAGCCGGTCGCCGACCGCGACACCGCTCTTGAGGAACTCCGAGAACAAGCCGCCCGGATAGATCCGGATGATGAACTCGAGGTGACCGCTGTCCTTGGCCGAGATATTCGCCATCGAGAATGACCGGGTGGCCTCGCTGTCAGCGATCTTGATGTCGACGTACTGGCCGGGGAAGAAGCGGAAGTCCTCCGGGTTATCCAACGCCAGCACCAGGTGCCGCATGTCATGCGTCACGGGCTCATTGGACACCACGGTGCCGACCGCGCTCTGGATCGGCAGACCGGAGCGAATCATCTCCTCGTCGTAGTTCAGGAGCTCAATTGTCACGTCCTCGTAGACGTGGGCCCGGCACAGCAGCGTGAACCCCTCGTCCCGCTCGCTGTCCGGTAGGGCGAATGTGGAGTAGCTGTCGTGCTCGACGTCCTCGCCCTCGAGCAGGAACGACTTGCAGGCGGCGCACTGGCCTTCCTTACAGCCGTGCATGAGCATGATGCCCTGCTCGGCGGCGGCGCGTAGGACGTTCTGCGACTCCTCGACCTCAATCTCGATGCCGACGGGCTCGAACCGCACCGTGTGCTTCTCGGTCATGGCTCCTCGCGCATTCTACGGGGAAAGTGGGGCGTACCTAGCTCGTGGCCCTGCGCGGGAGGGCCAGCAGCCGGGAGGGCCCGGGGCCGCGCCCCGAGCCCTCCCGTTCGTGCCTTGCGGGTGGTGCCACTGATCGACCCGCCGAAGGGCAGGCCGCTCCGGTCAGCTCGCGACAGGAGCCTTGCCGGCGGGACCATGAGCGGTGTAGTCCGCGTGGAACGCCTTCTGCTCGTCCTTGGTCATCTCGTTGAGCAGGACGTTCGGGCTCGCCAGCGGCGGGCACCGGCGCAGGTGGTCCAGCGTCCACATCTTCTTCGGGTCGAGGTTGAGGTGCGGCTGCGCCACCAACGTCTTGCCGTCATCGCGGACGTAGCCCATGTCGGAGACGACGTCGGCCCAGTTCCAGCCGTGGTAGAGCGTCTCCCACTCGCGCTTGCCGATGAGCCGCCCCATGTTCGGGGTCTCCCGGCCCTCATAGGTGGGCCGGAAGGCCACCGTGTCGGTCCAGCGGCACGCCTCGTGGCAGTACGTGCGCATCTGACCGTCGACCTCGGCCATGACCATGTCCTCGCGGACGAGGCACGGCACCATGCAGGTCCAGCAGCGGTGCGGGTAGGCGTAGTCGACGGCCTCGAACACGATCGGGTTGTGCCCGTTCGGCATCGAGAGCCGGTTGTAGTTCTCCCACCATGCGCCGTACTTGTCGTACCAGCCCGGATACTTGTACTCGAACCACTCGAAGTCCTTGTCCGTCATCGGGTCCATGCGCCAGTAGTTGGCGATCCACCCGGTGCAGAAGAACTGCGCGACCTCGTGCACATAGCCCTTGTTCCAGATCTGGTTCCAGGACTCCTCGATGAGGTCGTGCGGGATGACCAGGCCGTACTTCTCAAGCGGCACGAGATAGCTGCGGTAGTAGTCGTCGTAGATCCAACGACGCCACATCTCCGCGTAGCTCTCGCGGTCCTTGCGGCGGTCCTTCGTGCCGTACTCGATGAAGGTACCGATGGCTGCGTCGACGACGCGGTGGTTGTTCCACCATGCGTAGCGCAGGTCGCGCTCGAGCAGCTGGTGGTTGCCCTCGTCGGCCAGCGCCATGAGCAGCGTCGCGTAGCCGTTGCTGATGTGCCGGGACTCGTCGGACTGGACCGAGTGGAACACCGTGGGCAGCAGGTAGTCCCCGTTGGCCGCGGCCTCGGCGGGCATGGCGACGAACAGCGTGTTCGTGAATGCCGTCTCCGCGACGATCGTCAGGTAGATGCTCGCGGCGGTGATGGCGTCACCGGTGATGAAGCCCTCCGCGAACTGCCGGCCGATCGTCCCGCAGTAGTCGTTCTGGAAGTTCTTCAGGCTGCTGTTGAAGCCGGCCGGGTCAATGTAGTTGTTCATGTACAGGCGCTTGAGGTTCTGCTGAATCGTCGAGTGGCGTACCTCGTCGATCATCTGGATCGCCTGGCCGTTGTGCAGCTCCGGGTTGGGGACCGTGTTGAACAGCAGCGGCATTGCGCGAGCCGCCGAGATCTCCGGGAGCGGGATGATCGACAGGAACAGCTTCTGCCACTCCAGCCAACGCTCCTGCACCTGGCGGAACATGTTCCCGCGGATGGCGCCGTCGGCAGCGCCGTAGACGCGGGAGTCCTTCTCCTCCTGCATCGGGAAGTAGGACCGCAGCACCTGCTTGAGCGGGTCCTTCTTCTTGGCCTTGGCGAAGGTGTAGTCCGTTCCGTACTGGGAAACTGGCTCGTGGTAGAGCGGCTCCCAGGCCAACTCCTGGATCTTCTGGTGCGCCGCAGCGACACTCTGGCGACTCATGGACATGTCCTTCCTGTTGGCTACCTCGCTGAGGCCAGCAGATCTGAGTCACGCACTCCGTGCGGTCTCAGTCTGAGACACTGGCTGTGACCGGGGTCACGCCTCTCCAAGCACCGTAGACCTCAGTACGGCCAGGTGGTCCCTGATGTTGCGAGTCACTTGGCGGTTGCCCTCTGCAGCCGGCTCGATACCAAGGGCGCGCAACAGATCCGCGGCCGGCCCCCCCGGGTCTCCGGTGGCGCCCAGGACGGGGTGCAGGCCCTCGTCGACCAGCTTGTGGAAGACCATGTTGACGACCGTCCACGGGTTGAATGTCTCGATATCGTCGGGTTCGGGCACAAGCCACCTCCGCATCTTGGCGTCGCGAGGTGGTCCGCGGCGCAGGGTCCGTCCTACCGCGTCCACGCTGCGAGGGCGTCTCAATGTGAGACGACAGGGCGCAGCAGCTCAGCGGATACGCTGAGGGGCCGGCGACAAACCGCGCGAGGGAGCTTTGGCGCCCGGACCCACCCCGTATCGGAGGGAGCATCATGGCGAACAGCCCGGCCGGGCTCCCCGCGGACGGGGTCAGCCTGGCCAAGGCCAGGGAGCGCTTCCTCACTGTTGACCCTCTCGAGCCACGAGGGGTCCGCCAGGCAATCGTGGCGTCTTGGTGGCGGTCGCGCCAGTCGAAGGTCGCCGCGGACCGGATCGAGATGCAGTACGTGCGCGACCCGGACCTTGATACGCCGCTGACCCGCAGCGCCGAGCCGGTGCTCCGCCGGCTGCGCGAGCAGCTTGACGGGCAGCCGCTCAGCATCGTGCTCACCGACGCGACCGGCGTGGTGCTCAGCCGGCTGACTGCGGACGCCGAGCTCGAGCGGCAGCTCGACCGCGTGCAGCTGGCCCCTGGCTTCAGCTACGCCGAGGCTGTGGTCGGCACCAACGGCATCGGCACGGCGCTCGAGGCCGGCCGGCCGATGTATGTGTTCGGCCACGAGCACTACGCGGAGAACCTCGAGGAGCTGGCGTGCGCCGGTGTGCCGATCCGGCACCCGCTCTCGGGTAAGACTGTCGGGGCCCTGGACCTCACCTGCTGGCGACGCGATGCCGGCCCGCTACTCGTCACCCTCGCCAGGTCCACCGCCGAGCAGATCCGGCAGGCCTTGCTCACCGAGACCGGGATGCGCGAGATCGCGCTGCTGCAGGCCTATCTGCGCGCCTGTCGGCACAGCGCGGGGATGGTCTTTGCTCTGAACAACGACGTCGTCATGATGAACGAGATGGCGCGCGGGACACTCGGCGCCGGCGACCAGTCGGCCCTGCTCCGGCACGCTGCCGATGCCCTGTCCGGCAAGCGTGAGCTGACGACGGTGGATCTGCCTTCAGGGGTGCGGGTACGTCTGCACACCCGCCCGGTGCACGCGGACAACGGCGTTGCCGGCGGGGTGGTCGACGTACGCCTCGTGGAGCCGAACGTGGCTGTTGCCGACGTCGAGCACCCGAGTCAACGGATGCTGTTGCCAGGGCTGATCGGCACCGGTCCGCTCTGGCGCCGTGCATGCAGCGAGATCGAGAACGGGCACCGCGCCGGCGGCTGGATCGTGCTGGAGGGCGAGCCCGGGATCGGCAAGCTTTCGCTGCTGCGGGCCCTGCATCAGCGGGTCGAGCCGACCCGCCGGTTCAGCGTCGTCGACGGCGCGGACGCCGCGGCCCCGAACGACGCGCGATGGCTCACCCAGGCCCGGAGGACGATCATCGAGGAGGACGGCACGATTGTGCTGCGCCACCTCGACCGGCTGAATGACGTCGCCCTGCGGCTGTTGAGCTCGGCGCTCGAGGAGGCGGCTCGTCGGCAGGGTGCGTGGGTCGCGGTCGCGGTGCCCGAGGGTGTGGTGCCGCCGGAGCTGGGTCGGTTGCTGCGGCTGTTCCCGAGCACGGTCCACGCGCCGCCGCTTCGACATCATGTCGAGGACGTCGAGCAGCTGGTGCCCTTCCTGCTGAACCGGCTCGGCTGCGGCGGTCAGTTGGCCTGCTCCGCGGAGGCCATGCAGCTGCTGCTGCGATCAGCCTGGCCCGGCAACGTGCAGCAGCTGCTTGATGCGCTGCGCCACGTGCTGCGGCACCGCCGGTCCGGGGTCATTTCGCCGACCGACCTCCCGCCGGAGATCCAGTCGCTCAGCCGCCGGCGGCTCAGCACGATGGAGGCGATCGAGCGCGACGCGATCGTGCTGGCCCTGCAGGACGCCAGCGGCAACAAGGCGCAGGCCGCCCGCGCGCTGGGCATGTCGAGGGCGACGATCTACCGCAAGATCCACGACTACGGTGTCACCGTTGCGGTGGGTTGACCGCAGCGTCGTGGTGGACGGGCGGCAAGCGGGTGCCGAGCACCTGCTCGGTGAGTTCCCACAGCCGCCGGCCGACGGCGGGGTCCCGGCCACTGGCGTAGACGGCGAGCAGGTGCGGGCGGCCGCGCGCCTGCCCGAGTAGCCGCGGCCCCACGAACGCCCCGCTCGGCGTCATCGCGTCCAGCCCCCGCAGCGTGGGACGGGCGCCCGCGCGCGCGGAGGAGAACGCGATGGTGCCGACAGCCTTGGCCAGCGGGGCCAGTCGGGGGTGGCCGCTGTCGACCTGCTGACGACTGAACAGCGCGGTGTTGCTCACCCCCGGGTGTACGACCACCGCCGACACGGGGGAGCCGGCCGCGACCGCCCGACGGTGCAGCTCCTGTGCGTAGAGCAGGTTCGCCTGCTTGGTGTTCGCGTAGACCCGCTGGCCCTCATACGGCTGTGGGTCGACCAGGTCCTGCACGGTGCTGGCGGCCGTGAGCCGCCCACCACGTGCAGCAATGCTCGACACCACGACCACCCGACCCCGGGACTCCTCCAGCTGCGACCACAGCTGCTTGACGAGCAGCGCGTGCCCCAGGTGATTGGTGGCCATCTGCCGCTCGTGCCCCTGCGGCGACGGCAGGTAGACGCCGCCCATGACCCCGGCGTTGCACACCAGCGCATCGATCCGGTCGGGCGCCTGGAAAGCGGCCACGCTGTCGAGATCGGACAGGTCCAGCGCAGCGGTGGTGCTGCCGGGGATGCGGCGGGCGGCGTCCGCGGCCCGGCGTGGGTCGCGGCAGGCCAGCTGGACGTGGGCTCCGTGCCGGGCCAGGACGGTCGCAGCGGCCAGGCCGATGCCGCTGTTGGCGCCGGTGATGACGACCGTCCGGCCGGTCCAGTCGCCCAGGTCGCGCTCGTGCCAGCTCATGCTGAGGGGCCTACCCGCGGTGCGGCTTCTCAGCCGTCGACGGCCAGGACAAGCGGCAGGACCGCCGAGGCGCCTGCCGCGCGCAGCAGCCGGGACGCCTCGGTGATCGTCCAGCCGGTATCGACGACGTCGTCGATGAGCAGCGCCACTGCGCCGCCAAGGGCGAGCCCGGCGGGTAGTCGCAGCGAGCCGGTGACGGTGCGTAGGCGCTGCGCGCTGTTGCTACGACTGGTGGGTGGCTCGTCGCGGGTGCGCTCGAGGGTGCCGAGCAGCGGCAGCCGGCCGACCTCGGCGATCCGGGCGGCGAGGCTGCCGACCAGCAGCGGCCGGCTGCGGCTCGGCAACGCGACGACACCGGCCGGGCGGGCGGACCAGCCCCAGCCGGCCAGCACGGACACCACGGCCGCAAGGACATCCTCAGGTACCGGCGCGTCGGCGCCCGACAGCAGCGAGCGGAGCCGGGTGCCCCAGCCGATGTCGGACAGCCGCCCCAGCGCCCGGCCGCTGTCGGCCTGGTGCTCGATGGGGATCCGGCCGGCGAGCGCGACGCCGACGGCCGCCATCCCGGTCGGCCACAACTTGCGGGGCTCGAGCTCGACCCCGGGGCGGCCGAGCACGGCGAGCGCGGCCGCGAGCGTCTCCGGCGAGACGGTGTCCTCGAGCGGTTGGCCGGTACACCGGTCGCAGCGGCCGCAGGGCGCGCTGTCCGGGCCTGCGACAAGTGGGTCGTCGAGCTGGCGGCGCAGGAACTCCATGCGGCAGCCTGTCGTCTCGATGTAGTCGCGCATTGCCTGCTGCTCGGCCGCTCGGTCGGCCGCCACCTTGGCGTAGCGGTCGGCGTCGTACGCCCACGGCTGCGCCGTCGCGGTCCAGCCGCCCTGGACGCGGCGGACGGCGCCGTCGACGTCCAGCACCTTGAGCATTGCCTCGAGGCGGGAGCGTCGCAGGTCGACGCGGGCCTCAAGGGCCGCGGTCGACAGCGGGGTGTCGCCGAGGGCGGCGAGGGTGGTGCGTACCTGGTCCTCGGTCGGGAAGCCGAGAGAGGCGAAGTACCGCCAGATCGCCTCGTCCTCGGCCCCGGGCAGCAGGACGACCTGCGCGGCGTCGACGCCTCGGCCGGCGCGCCCGACCTGCTGGTAGTACGCGATCGGCGACGCTGGGGCGCCCAGGTGCACCACGAAGCCCAGGTCGGGCTTGTCGAACCCCATGCCCAGTGCGGAGGTTGCGACCAGTGCCTTGATGCGATTGCCCAGCAGGTCGTCCTCGGCCTGCCGGCGCTCGGCGTCGTCGGTACGCCCTGAGTAGGCCGCGGCGGCGATGCCACGACTGCGCAGGAACGCGGCAACCTCATCGGTGGCGGCGACCGTGAGGGTGTAGACGATGCCGGAGCCCGGCATCGCCGCCAGGTGGTCGGCGAGCCAGGCCAGCCGGTGCGCCGGGCTGGGCAGCCGAGCAACCGCCAGGTGAAGGGACGTGCGGTCAAGGCCCCCGCGCAGGACCAGGGTGTCCGCCGACAGCTGCTCGGCAACGTCGGCCACGACCCGGGCGTTCGCCGTCGCGGTCGTCGCGAGCACCGGAGTACCCGGGGGCAGGTCGTCGAGCAGCGTGCGGATGCGTCGGTAGTCGGGCCGGAAGTCGTGTCCCCAGTCGGAGATGCAGTGCGCCTCGTCCACGACGAGCAGGCCGGTCGTGGCGGCGAGCTTAGGCAGCACGCTGTCCCGGAAGCCGGGGTTGTTGAGCCGTTCGGGGCTGACCAGCAGCACGTCGACGTGCCCGGCCTGAACGGCGTCGTAGACGTCCGCCCACTCCTCGACGTTGCTGGAGTTGACGGTGACGGCCCGCGTCCCGGCCCGTGCGGCGGCGGTGACCTGGTTACGCATCAGGGCCAGCAGCGGGCTGATGATCACGGTCGGGCCGGCGCCGCGGGCCCGGAGCAGCGCTGTCGCGACGAAGTACACCGCCGACTTGCCCCAACCGGTGCGCTGCACGACCAGCGCCCGGCGCCGGCCGGTGACCAGCGCCTCGATCGCGGTCCACTGGTCAGCTCGAAGGCGAGCGTCTGCGCCGGCCAGCAGCCGGAGCGCCAGCTCGGCCTCGTCGCGCGTCGCGTCTGTCACGACCCCAACGCTGCCAGACCCGGCGCCGGGGTCGGTCAGCGCCGTCGTGCGTACCGGCTCAGCCGAGCGCGCTGCCGGACCGCCACTGCGCGAAGCTCATGTTCCAGTCCTGGCTGCCGGCGTCGGACAGGGCCGGCCCCGACGTGCTGTTGACAACCCGCACGACATCGCCGCGGGTGGCCTGCAGGAAGTACCAGTGGGCGTCGGTCGGCGACAGGTTGATGCAGCCATGGCTGACGTTGGCGATGCCTTGGCTCGGGACCGACCACGGCGCCCCGTGCGTGAAGGTGCCGCTGTTGGTGATGCGTACGGCGTCCTTGACCGCGGTCTTGTACGCCGGTGTGCCCGGCGGCAGGTCGACCGTCGCGGAGTCCATGACCAGGTCGGCGAACTTCTCCAGCACCACGAACGTGCCATTGCGGGTCGCGAACTCCGGCTTGCCCATGGAGGCACGCATCGTCCGGATGACCTGACCGTTCGTCGACACCGTCATCGTGTGGGCCGTGGTGTCCACCACGCTGGTCCTGGCGTCGCCGACGGTGAAGCGTGAGGTGTGGCTGCCGGCGCCCCAGACCCCGGGAGCCGCCTGTACGTGCGCAAGCGCGGCGGTCATCGTGATCGTCGTCCCGGTCGCCCAGAAGTCGGCGCCGCGGTAGCGCAGCTCGCTCGAGCTCATCCAGCGCCAGGCCCCGTCGACAGCCGGAACGGTCGTCACCGTCAGGTGCTTCTCGACGGCGGCCCGGGAGGCCGCGTCCTTGACCGGGGTGGCGAGCCGCACCGACAGGGCCTGCCCCACCCCGACGGACGCCCCGTCGCCGGGGATGAGGGTGACGCCGAGCGTCTTGTCCGGGGCGGTCGTACCGACGGTGAGCGGCAGGTCGTGCGACGTCCCAGCGGCGTCGCGGACCTGCGCGACGAGCTGGTAGGTCGAGGATGGGAACAGTGCGCCCGCGTAGGTCCAGCGGCCATCGGCGCCAACCGTGCCGGTGACGGCCCCGCCGTCCGGATCGGTACCGGTGACGGCCGTCAACGCCGCGTCGGTGGCCGTGACGACCAGTGGATCCTGCCAGCGCACGGTGCCGGCCGCGCCCAGCCCGCTGACCGATGCCGTCGGCGTTGCGCCCGGGGTGGGACTGGCCGGTCTCGGGGCGGCCGCCGACGGGCTCCACGCGGAACGGGCGTGGACGGTCGCGGTGGTCCCCACCGAGGCCACGGCGACCAGGCCGACCGCCATCAGGGCGGCCCGCCGCCCGCTGCGCCGCACCGGGGCAGGCCCGGCGTCCTGACTGGTCACGGTATCTCTCCTCGACCGCTCGGTTCGTCCACCGAAGCGCTCAGCCTATGTGAGTTGACGTCCGGGGCGCCCCCCAGATTGTGCCCAGGGACGTTGGTCAGCTGGCACTCGGCCGCGGCCGGTCATGCCACCCGGGCGCGGGCCTGCAGGACCAGTCCGCGGTGCCGCCCGGACCGGAGCCACCCGGCGATGCTGCCGGGCTTCCCAGCCTGGTCACTGTCGACCTGCACGGTGACCCGACCGAGCCGGGTCCGGCCGAGGACAGTCGTGGTGCTGCGTTGGAGCCGCCCGGCCGCGTCAAGCTGTCGGCCGCACAGCCAGCCCGCCATCGGCAGCCAGGGCCCTGCCGGGCGGGCCTGGGCCGCGACCCGCCAGCCGGTACCCGCGGCGAGGAGCTGTCCATCGGTGTGGCTGAAGGTCGCCAGCGCCTTGGGCAGCGCCCAGTGCGCACGGCCACCGTGCACGGACGCCAGCGAGTCGACCGCGATGAAGGGGATATGGATCGTGAGCGGCCGTAGCTGGACCGCGCCGATGATCTCCTCGTACGGCCCGACCGGGGTGTCGAGATAGCGCACCAGGGCGCCGAGCACCAGCGCCCGGCCGTAGCGCGCCCCCAGCTCGGGGGGTAGGTCCGCGACCAGGGCGGCCTCGGCTCGATGCCACCAGATGACGGCCTCGAGGCGGCAGCGCCACGGCGGGTCGGGTGTGCTGGCGGGCAACCGTGCGACGTCCGCCGCCGCGAGCTGCGACTCGGGCGCGCCTGGCACGTCCCCGGACGGGGACGGTGCGCGCTCGGCGCCAAAGCCGTGTTCCACGTACGCAGTCTCGCGCGACCGACCCGCCCGCGCGCCCCGCAGGGCAGACTGGCCTGGACAGCATGGGGCGACGAGCGGGAGAGCTGATGAGCGACTGGGGCCGCGTCACCGAGGACGGGACCGTCTTGGTGCGTACCGGCGACGACGAGCGCGAGGTGGGCTCCTGGAAGGCCGGCAACCCAGCCGACGGACTGGCCCACTTCACCCGGCGCTACGAGCAGCTCGCCATTGAGGTGACGTTGCTCGAGCAGCGCCTGGCGAGCGGTGCGGGCGACCCGACGCAGGTGGCTTCGAGTGCCAAGCGACTCAAGGCGACTGTGCCGACGGCGGCCGCGGTCGGTGACCTGGCCGGCCTGGAGCGACGCGTCGACGGGCTGCTGGACAAGACCGCGGCTGCGGTCGAGGTCGCGAAGGCGCAGCGCGCCGAGCAGCGCGTCGTCGCCGTGGCCACCAAGACCGCCCTCGCCGAGGAGGCGGAGGCGCTCGTCGGGTCCTCGGAGTGGAAGACCACCGGAGAGCGGCTCAGGACGCTCGGTGAGGACTGGAAGCGCATCCCCGGAGTGGACAAGAAGACCGACCAGGAGCTCTGGGACCGGGTCGCTGCCGCGCGCACCCGGTTCGGTGAGCGTCGTTCGGCGCACTTCGGTGCGTTGGAGCAGCAGCGCGACGTCAGCAGAGGTCGCAAGGAGCGCATCATCGAACTGGCCGAGGAACTCTCGGCCTCGACCGAGTGGAAGCCCACCGCGGACCGCTACAAGCAGTTGATGTCGGACTGGAAGACCGCCGGACGCGCGCCGCGTGAGGTCGAGGACGCGCTGTGGTCGCGGTTCAAGGCTGCCCAGGACGTGTTCTTCCAGGCCCGTTCGGCGCAGTTCGCGGAGCAGGACGTCGAGCTGCGCGGCAACCAGGAGAGCAAAGAGGCGATCCTCACCGAGGCCGAGACGATGGTTGCCGGTCTGGCGCAGGGGGTCAGGGGTGGCGCCACCAAGCGGCTCCGCGAGCTGCAGGAGCGCTGGGAGGCGGCGGGCAAGGTGCCCCGTGAGGTGATGCGGTCTCTCGAGGACCGGATGGGCAAGGTGGAGGAGGCGTTCCGGCAGGCCGGCGAGCAGCGCTTCGCCCAGGCCAGTGAGTCCCCGTTCGTCGTACGGCTGCGCGAGAAGGTCACCGAGCTGGAGGCCAAGCTGACCAAGGCTCAGGCGGCCGGCCGGCCGACCGAGGAACTGGAGGCCTCGCTGTCGACCCAGCGCCAGTGGCTCGCGCAGGCCGGCGCGCCGTCCGCCGTCGGGACGGAGCA
>JAYVYM010000133.1:0-3689 GCA_043784245.1 Frankiales bacterium | reverse complement strand
ACGAGGGCTCGTCGTGGGCGAGTCTGGACCTGCACGATGACGACACGATCGCGCTGCTCGCCGTCCAGGCCAACGACCGAGAGCGTGCGGTACGCGCCGTGCTTGCACTGCGCGACCTGCTGGCTGCGTCGCGCCGTCCGTGAGCGGGACCGCGCCTGACGACCGCGGGCGGTCCGTTCCTGGCCCGTCTCAGGACTTGCGCCCGGCCGAAGATGGTCAGCCGGCCGCCAGTGATAACCGCGCGGGCGTCAACAGCCGGGCCGACGGCGACAGCCGGGCCGAGGCCGGCAGCCCAGATCCGCGGCTCGACGACGGCAGCCCGGACCCCAGGCTGGCAGCAGCACTGCTCGCCGACGACGGCTCTGCGGTGGCGTACGGCGAGGTGCTGGCTGCGCTGGCCACCGCCCGGGTGTTCCTGGCGCTGTCGGCGCAGGTGCTGGCTACCGAGCCGGCCGGGGTCACGGGTCTGCGGCAGGAGTCAGCGGCGCAGATGTCTCTGCTGAGCCTGGTGTCGGCGCGCGGCGCCAAGGCGCTCCCGGCCTTCCTGGACGGTCACCAGGTGCAGCGCTGGCAGCCGCAGGCCCGGCCGGTAGCGGTCGCCGGCCCGCTGGCCTGCCGCACGGCTCTCGACGACGGAGCCGAGGCGCTGCTGCTCGACCCGAACGGCCGGGCGTTCGCCGTCAGCGGGCCCGCGCTGCGCGAGCTCGCTGCCGGGCGGGTGCCGGTGCCGGGCGCGGCCCTGTCGACCCGCGCCGCCGCGATCGAGCTGGTGGCTGGGCCGCCGTCGCCTCCCGGACTGCTGGTGGCGATCGCCCAGGCGCTCGCCGGGGAGCCGCTCCGGGCCGCCCGCCTGCTGGCCGGACCTGATGGGCCGGTACTCGGCCTGGTCACCGACCTGCCGCCCGCCGGGCTCGCCGCCCTCGCCGAGCGGATGCGACTGCGGCTGGGCGCCGACCTCCCGCCGGACGGCCTCGACGTGGCCGTCGTACCCGAGCACGGTCCCGGTGAGCCGGTGGCGATGCCCCGTCGGATGCTGCGCCGCCGATAGGCGATGGCCCGGGCGCCCCGGCGCGTCTCCTCGTGCACCACCGCACACCGGGCTGCTGACAATCCAACAAGCACGAGCGGCTGCTGCTGCGGGACAGGCGACGCTCACTGGCTGATGTCATCGAGTCGCTGCGGGTCGGGCCCCCCTGCTTGTCGACCACGTGAGCCGTCGGGATCACTGGCGCCGGTCAGTCACTGTCCCCGGGTCAGCCGCTCGCCCGGCCCCTCGCCGGGCGCGTCAGGCTCGCGGGAGGCCTCCCGGAAAGCCGCCTGCAGCGCCTGCAGTCCGTCCAGCAGCGGCGCGGCGTGGACGCCGAGGTCGGTGCGGGCCGCGGTCACCAGGCCGGCGAGCGCCGTGATGAGCTTGCGCGCCTCGTCGAGGTCGCGGGCCGCAGCGCCCTCCTCCGCGAGGCCACACTTCACGGCGGCCGCGCTCATCAGATGGACCGCGGCCGCCGCCACCACCTCGGCCGCGGGTACGTCGGCGAGGTCGCGCTCCGCGATCCGCGCCGCAGCGCCCGGCGCCGCCCCTGACCCCTGTGAGGTGCTTGCCGGCGCAGGGCTCTCCACCGGGCGCTCCGGTTGCGGGGCGGCCGGTTGCGGGGCGCCCGGGTCTGCGACGTTCATCCTGCTAGTCTGGCAGAGCGACCCGGCACGATCTCGTCCGCACGCTGCCCACCCGAGCGCAGCGGGCCGGGGAGTGTCGCGAAAGCGGAGGCCCCACCTCCCACCCGTGCGCCCCGGCATGCCGGTGGTGTCGGGTCTGGTCGGTTCGCAGCACTCGCACGGAGTGCAGGCGGCCGTGCCCGCTACGCAGCGGGGAAGTGGGCCCTGTGCGTCGTGCGGGGTCCGTCGCCGTGTCGGGCCCCTGCAGCGCACTGACCCAGGAGGCCCCATCAGCGCTGAACCACGCATCAACGACCGGATCCGCGTGCCCGAGGTGCGCCTGGTCGGTCCGAACGGTGAGCAGGTCGGCATCGTCGCCATCGGCGAGGCCCTCAAGCTCGCCCAGGACAGCGACCTCGATCTGGTCGAGGTCGCTCCGATGGCGCGACCGCCGGTCTGCAAACTCATGGACTACGGGAAGTTCAAATACGAGGCAGCGCAGAAGGCGCGTGAGAGCCGCAAGAACCAGGTGCTCACCGTCATCAAGGAGATGAAGCTACGCCCCAAGATCGACCCGCACGACTACGCGACCAAGAAGGGCCACGTCGTCCGCTTCCTCAAGCAGGGTGACAAGGTCAAGATCACCATCATGTTCCGTGGTCGCGAGCAGTCGCGACCCGAGCTGGGCTTCCGCCTGCTCCAGCGGCTCGGTGAGGATGTCCAGGAGCTCGGTTTCGTCGAGGCGGCGCCGAAGCAGGATGGTCGCAACATGATCATGGTGCTGGCTCCGCACAAGAATGCCGCAGATTTGAAGAAGGCCGACGCAGCGGCGAAGGCTGACGACCGCCGGGCCGAGGCGCCGGCGGTGAGCGCCGGCGCCCCCCGCGCCCAGCCGGCACCGCAGGCCCAGCCGGCACCGCAGGCCCAGCCGGCCCAGCCGCCGGCACCGCAGGCGCAGCCGGCCCCGCAGGCCCAGCCGGTCCCGGCCGTAACAACGCAGCCCGCCCTGGCCCCGCCCGCCAAGGCTCCGGTCCCGAGCGCCCAGCCCGCCCCGGCCCCGCCCGCGAGGGCTCAGCCCGCGCGGCCGAGCCCGCCGGCCCGACCCAGCCCGCCGCCGCGCCCCGCCCCGCAGGCCGTCGAGACCGCCTGACCCGTACGGACCCCGCACCCGAGCACCGTGACCAGAAGGATGACGGCACATCTCATGCCCAAGCAGAAGACGCACAGCGGCGCCAAGAAGCGCTTCAAGGTGACCGGCACCGGAAAGCTGCTGTTCGAGCGCGCCGGTAAGCGCCACCTGCTCGAGCACAAGGCCAGCAAGGTCACCCGGCGCCTCACCGGGACGCAGGAGGTCGCGGCCGCCGACCGCAAGACGGTCAAGAAGCTGCTCGGCCGCTAACCCCGCCCCATTCCGACGCCAGACCTGACGACAAGGACGGACCTCCGTGGCACGCGTAAAGAGGGCAGTCAACGCCCACAAGAAGCGGCGCGAGACGCTCGAGCTGGCCAGTGGCTACCGCGGCCAGCGCAGCCGGCTCTACCGCAAGGCCAAGGAGCAGCTGCTGCACTCGGCCACCTACGCCTACCGCGACCGCAAGAAGCGCAAGGGCGACTTCCGCCAGCTGTGGATCCAGCGCATCAACGCGGCTGCCCGCCTGAACGGCATGACCTACAACCGCCTCATCCAGGGGCTCAAGGCGGCGGGCGTCGAGGTCGACCGCAAGGTCCTCGCCGACCTGGCCGTCACCGACGCTCCGGCCTTCGCCGTGCTCGTGGAGGTCGCCCGCGCGGCGCTGCCGGTCGACGCCAGGACGCAGAACGCGGGCGCAGCCGACCGGGACGTCGCCTGACCAGGCGCACGCCGGGCCGCTGAGCGACAGGCCGGTCCCCGACGCCCCCCGGTGGAACGGCGGCGAGAGGGAGCTGACCTCCACCCGGTCACCGAGGGTGCAGGCGGTACGACGTCTGCACCGCCGCTCGGCCCGCGCGGCCGAGCGGCGGTTCGTCGTCGAGGGGCCACAGGCGGTCCGGGAGGC
>JAYVYM010000132.1:0-21756 GCA_043784245.1 Frankiales bacterium | reverse complement strand
GCCCGCAGCGACTGCTCGGTGAGCCGGCGGCGCTGCTCGACGGGGTCCACCAACTCGGAGTAGGCCACCGCCAGCTCAACCCCGCCGGCAATCAGGTCCCAAGCCTCGGACAACCGCGGGTCATCACGGTGCGGGCGGGCCAGGGGCCGGACGCTGACCGGGTAGTCGCGTACAAACGTGGGCTGCAGAAGCGTGTGCTCGACAAGCTTCTCGTACAGCTCGAGGGCTACCTCGCCGGCGTCCCAATCCGGCTGCAGGGCGACGTCGTGCGCCTTCGCGAGCTGTTGCAGATGCGTCAGCGGCGTACCGGGATCAACGATTTCGCCTACGGCTGCACTGACCAGCCCGTACAACGTCGCGTGCCGCCACGGGGCCTCGAGGTCGATCTGTCCGCCTCGGCCGTCCGGCACAACGGTGCGGCCGAGCGCACGGGCTGCGCAAAGTACGAGGTCGCGGGTCAGGGTCGCCATGACGTCGTAGTCGGCGTACGCCTCGTAGGCCTCGAGCATCGTGAACTCCGGGAAGTGCGTGCTGTCGATACCCTCGTTGCGAAACGTCTTGCCGATCTCGTAGACCTTCTCCAGACCGCCGACCACGAGCCGCTTGAGGTAGAGCTCGATGGCGATGCGCAGGCTGACGTCGAGGTCGAGGGCATTGACGTGCGTCTGGAACGGCCGCGCCGCTGCGCCGCCGTGCACTGCCTGCAGCATCGGCGTCTCCACCTCGAGATAGTCCAGACGGTGCAGCAAGTCGCGAAGACTATGCAGCACGGTCGCGCGCTCGCGCGCCACGGCACGGCTCGAGGCGTTGACGATGAGGTCGACGTAACGCTGCCGGACCCGCGCCTCCGGATCGGTGAGTCCGTGGTGCTTGTCGGGCAGCGGTCGCAGGGCCTTGCTGGTCAATGTCCAGTGCGAAGCCAGGACGCTCAGCTCGCCGCGCCGGCTACTGATCAGCTCGCCGGTGACCCCGACGTGGTCGCCGAGGTCGACGTCGGCCTTCCATTCGCGAAGCCTTTCGGGGCCAACGCCAGCGAGGCTGACCATCACCTGCAGCTGCGCCTCGCCCTGCTGGACGGTCGCGAAGCAGAGCTTGCCGCCCGCCCGGCTGAGCACGACCCGCCCGGCAATGGACACGACCTCACCGGACGCGGTGTCCATCGGCAGGTCTTCGAAGCGCTCGCGGAGCTGTGCGAGCGTCGCGCTACGCGGGTAACCCAGCGAGTAGGGCGGCGTGCCGGCGGCGACCAGCCGGTCGTACTTCTGCCGCCGCACGCGCACCTGCTCAGGCACGTCGCTCGCGGTTGTCTCGGGCACGATCACAGGCTATCGGCGGGTCCGCCCAGGCCGCCGGGGCGCCGGCCCGGAGAGCGGCTGCGCTCAGGCGCCGAGTTGTCCGCGCTGCTGCAGCCGGTCGTGCCCGAGGTCTGCCCGCGACCCTTCGTCCCGGCCGGCCGCAAACGCCCGTCCACTGGCCCGACTGCGACCCGCGGCGGCTCCCCGCCAGCTGCCGCGCGCCTCGCTGGCCTGGGTGTGGAAGTCCTTGACGCGGTCACCCTTGGCGCGCAGCACCAGCGCTGCCGAGCTGCTGCCCAGGGGGGCGGGCTGCTCGTCCTGCTGCGCGACGGCACGCTCGCGCGCGGCCTGCAGCCGCTGCGCGACGGCCCCCACGAACCCGTCGTAGAAGCAGAGCCGCCAGGTCACCGCCGGGACGCCGGACGCGCGGTGCTCCCCGGATGCGAGCCGCCTCGCGGCCGCGGCTGTCATCTGCACAGCCAGCGATGCCCACAGCCGCTCGACGACGTCCAGGTCGGACCGGTGGCCGAATCCGAGGACGTACGTGCTGTCGGACGCGACGTTGACGAGCACGTCGTTGGGGCGCGCGACGGCGACGTAGAGCAGCACGCGATGGCGGTTGCCGCGCCGGCCTCGCTCGCCGACCCCCAGCCGGTCCTGCTCGAGGAGCTCCTCGTCACGGCGACCCTGCCGGTGGCGTTGGCGGGCCCGCGCGCGCTCGAGGTCCACCGCGTGCGCGGTCGCGAGCTGCTGCGCGCGCTCGACGAAGGCGGCAGCCTCGTGCTCGTTGTCGGTGCCCTCGGCCTGCGCCAGCAGCTTGCCGACGCGGTCGACGATCCGCTCCGGGCTGGTCACAGCCCGCCTACCGCCACCCGCTCGGTGCCGTACTCCACCCGCAGGGCGAGCGCCGCCTCGGCGCCGAGCACCTCGTCCACCAGCGCGAGCAGCAACGCCGGGAACGGCGCCTCGTGCCGGCGGGCCCGCCCGGTGACGTGCCCGACGTGATGAGCGAGCTCGTGCAGGACGACGCTCTCGCGCAAAGCCCACGGCTCACCGTGTGGTGGGACGGGGACCGCGATGGTGCCCGGCGGCTCCCAGTGGGCCGCCCGCGCGCCACGCCGCAGCCGCAGCCGCGGCGGTGGGACCGTACCGAGCGCCGTGCGGATGCCGGGAAGCGCAAGCACCCGGGCCAGGTAGGCCGCGACCGCGTCGAGGTCGCCGAAGCGGCGCTCTGCCGGCAGCAGCACCGCACTGCCCGCGACCGTTGCCCGCGGTGCACCCCGGCGGGCTGCGTCCAGGCGCGCCGCCCAGGCGTCCTCGGCGCGGTAGACCCTGGCGCGCTGCCCGTCGCGGTCCGTAGCGGCAGCGGCAAAGGCGCCATCGGGGGCGTTAGCGGTAGGGGTGGGCACGGCGGGGACGCTAGGCGAGCCCTCCGACGCACGACCCGCCACCACGCGGGACTGTGGACGGCGGGATGTGGCTGTGGGCGGCCCGCCTCCCCCCGTGGAAGACCTTGCCCGGTGATACCAGGCTGATACCTTCAACGCATGGCGATGACACTGCGGCTGACCGACGACGAGGCAGCATCGCTGCGGGCTCAGGCCGACGATGAAGGCCGCTCCATGCAGGAGGTCGCGCGGTCGGCCGTGCGCGAGTACGTCCGGCGCCGAGCCCGAGGCACGCGAATCGATGCGATCATGGACAGCGAGCTGCCCCGGTACTCAGAGGCACTGGAGCGCCTCGGGCAGTGAGCTACCTCGAGCTCGAGGACCTGCTGCACATTGCTCGGCGCACACTCGGCGAGGTCCAGGTCCGCGACATGGGGCTGTTGGCCTCAGCAGCCGCCCGTCCCCGGTTGTCAGCCTTGGGGCACGACGCGTACCCGACCGTCTTGGACAAGGCCGCGGCGCTGCTGCACTCCATTGCCAGGAACCACGCGTTGGTCGACGGCAACAAGCGCCTGGCCCTTGCCGCGCTGCTGGCCTTCCTGGGTCTGAACGACGTGCGGCTGACCCTCGACAACGCCGGCGCCTACGACCTGGTCATGGCTGTGGCGTCTGGCGAGCTCGACGACGTGCCCGGGATCGCGGCCCGGCTAGGGGTGGCAACCGAGCCCTGGACGGTCGATGGCAGGGCGCCTTCGGAGATCGACGGCACGGCATCCGCCGATCCGCCGATCGCCCCGTAGCCGCTACAAGTTCTTCTCGTACACCAGCCGCAGGCCGAGCAGCGTCAGGTCGGGCTCGTGGTGGTCCAGGGTGTCGCAGACGCCGAACATCAGGTGCGACAGGCCGCCGGTGGCGATGACGACCGGCTGGGCGCCGAGCTCCGCGGAGATCCGGCGGACCATCCCGTCGACCTGCCCGGCGAAGCCGTAGACGAGCCCGGACTGCAGCGACTCCTGGGTGGTCTTGCCGATCACCGAGCGCGGCTCGACGAGCTCGACCTTGAACAATCGCGCGGCCCGGGCGGCCAGCGCATCGACCGAGATCTCGATGCCGGGGGCGAGCGCGCCGCCGAGGAACTCACCCCTGGGCGAGACCACGTCGAAGTTGGTTGATGTGCCGAAGTCGACGACCACCGCAGGCCCGCCGTAGAGCGTGTAGGCGGCCAGGGTGTTGACGACGCGGTCGGGACCGACCTCGCGCGGGTTGTCGGACAGCAGCGGGACGCCGGTGCGTACACCCGGACCGACGATGATGGTCGGGACGTCGGCGAAGTAGCGCTGGAACATCGCGCGGAGCTGGTCCAGCACTGCGGGCACCGTCGAGCACACCGAGACCCCGTCCGGTGCCGGGTGCGCGGCCAGCAGCCCGCGGAACATCAGCGCCAGCTCGTCGGCGGTCACCCGCGGGTCGGTCTTGATCCGGTAGCTCTCGAACATCACCTCGCCGTCGAACAGCCCCAACACGGTGTTGGTGTTGCCGACGTCGACGGTCAGGAGCACGGAGCATCCAGGGCCAGGTCGACGCCGAGGTCCAGCACCGGCGCGGAGTGAGTGAGCGCGCCGACGGCGAGGAAGTCGACGCCGGTCTCGGCAACCGCCCGGGCGAGGTCGAGCGACAACCCGCCGGAGGCCTCGGTGAGCACACCGGCGGCCCGGCACAGCGCGGCTGCGGTACGCAGGGATGCCAGGTCCATGTTGTCCAGCAGCACCAGGTCGGCGCCCGCAGCGACGACCTCGCGGACCTGCTCGACCGTGTCGCACTCCACCTCGACGGCGAGCCCGGGGAACTGCGCGCGTACGGCGGTGAAGGCCGGCACGACACCACCGGCGGCGACCACGTGGTTGTCCTTGACCAGTGCGGCGTCCGACAGCGCCAGCCGGTGGTTGCGGCCGCCGCCGGCGCGCACCGCGTACTTCTCCAGGGCCCGCAGGCCGGGTGTGGTCTTGCGGGTGTCGCGTATGACGGCCCCGGTGCCCTCGATGGCGTCGGCCCAGCGGCGGGTCAGCGTGGCGACCCCGGACAGGTGACACAGCAGGTTCAGCGCGCTGCGCTCGGCGGTCAGCAGGGTGCGGACCTGGCCGCGGGCCGACAGGACCGTCTCGCCGACCTCGACCCGGCGACCGTCGGGGGTCGCGGTCAGCTCGACGTCGCCGACGACATCCAGGACAGCCATCGCCACCCCGATCCCCGCCACGACGCCTCCGGTACGGGACACGAACGCTGCCGTACCGCGCAAGTCCGCAGGCACAGTCGCGACGCTGGTGACATCGACGCCGCCCGCAAGGTCCTCCGCGACGGTGCGACGGGCCAGGTCCTCGACGTACGACGGGTCCAGACCGGCCGTCGTGAGGGCCGCCCGCACAACCGGAGACAGGCTCACTCGAGCGGCTCGTAGGCAGTGCCGGCCAGGGTGGTGACCAGGTGCCCCAGCCAGGCGTCCTCAGCGTCCGGGTGGTCCTCGCGCCAGTGCGCCCCGCGGGTCTCCTTGCGCAGCGCGGCCGCGCTCACCAGCGCGTGTGCCACGGCGTGCAGGTCGGTGGCCTCCCACGCGGCCGGCGACGGCTCGGCGCTCGACCGGGCAGCCAGCTCGTCCAGGGTCGCGAGGGCGGCCTTCAGTGACTGCGCGCTGCGCAGGACGCCGGCGCCCAGCGTCATCGCGCGGCCGAGCTCGTCCCGCACGGCTGGGTCGAGCAGCGTCGTCGGCCCGGCCCGCAAGGCGGGCTCGCCCGGCGACGGCAGCCCACTCGCCAGGTCGGCGCCGATCCGAGCGGCGAACACCAACCCCTCCAACAAGCTGTTGGACGCCAGCCGGTTGGCCCCGTGGACACCCGTGCATGCGACCTCGCCGCACGCGTACAGGCCGGCGACGGACGTCCGGCCGTCGAGGTCGGTACGTACCCCGCCGCTGGCGTAGTGCGCGGCCGGCGAGACGGGCACGGGCTCGGTCACCGGGTCGATACCGGCCGCCCGGCAGTACGCCACGATCGTCGGGAACCGGCGCAGCAGCAGCTCGGCGCCGAGTGCCCGGCAGTCCAGGAAGACGTGGTCGGCGCCGGTGTCGCGCATCCGCCGGAAGATCGCCTTGGCGACGACGTCGCGGGGCGCGAGGTCGGCCAGCGGGTGGTCCGCAGTCGTGATGACCCGGTCGCCCGCGGCGTCGACGAGGAAGGCGCCCTCGCCGCGTACCGCCTCGCTGACCAGGAACTGCTGGCCGGCCGCGACGCCCGGCAGGTGCAGGGCGGTCGGGTGAAACTGCACGAACTCCAGGTCGGTGACCTGCGCCCCGGCCCGCAGGGCCAGCGCGACGCCATCACCGGTGGACACCGGCGGGTTGGTCGTACTGCTGAACACCTGCCCCATCCCGCCGGTGGCCAGCACGACTGCCCTGGCCCGGACGGCCCCGACCCCGTCGCGCGAGCCCTCACCGAGCACGTGCAGGGTCACGCCGGCGGCCCGGCCATCGCCGTCCTGCAGCAGGTCCAGCACCAGCGCGTGCTCGACCACCCGGATGGCAGGGTGCGCCCGGACAGCCGCGACGAGCGCCCGGCTCACCTCGGCGCCGGTCGCGTCGCCGCCGGCATGGATGATCCGGGCCCGCGAGTGACCGCCCTCGCGGGTCAGTGACAGCTCCCCCGACGGGTCGCGGTCGAAGGCCGCCCCGAGGGCCATCAGCTCACGCAGCCGGCCCGGGCCTTCGGTGCACAGCACCCGGACGGCGTCCTCGTCGCACAGCCCGACCCCCGCGACGAGGGTGTCCCGCAGGTGCTCCTCCGGGCTGTCCGCGGGGTCCAGGGCAGCCGCGACCCCGCCCTGCGCCCAGCGGGTCGACCCGTCGTCGACCAGGACCTTGGTGACGACCAGCACCGAGCCGGCGTCGGCCGCGTGCAGGGCGGCGGTGAGCCCGGCGACACCCGAGCCGACGACAACGACGTCCGCCGAGATCGTCCAGCCGGGCGGGGCCGCCAGCAGCCTGGTCACAGCGCGGTCATGGCGTGCACGTCGTCCCCGCGCAGCAGGCCGGGCAGGGCCTGCGCGGGGTCGTGTCCGGTGCCCACGATCCGGTTGTCCTGGTCCACGAAGACCACCCGGGGCCGGTGGGTGCGCACCTCGGTCTCGTCCAGCTGCCCGTACGCGATCAGGATGACCAGGTCACCGGGGTGCACCAGCCGGGCGGCGGCGCCATTGATGCCGAAGACCCCGGAGCCACGCGGGCCGGCAATCACATACGTCTGGAGGCGGGCGCCGTTGGTGACGTCGACGATCGCCACCTGCTCACCCTGGAACAGGTCGGCGGCGTCCATCAGCTCCTCGTCGACGGTGACCGACCCGACGTAGTGCAGGTCGGCCTGGGTGACCGTGGCGCGGTGGATCTTGCTTGTGAGCATGGTACGGAGCATCAGGGGGTGCCTTCAGGGGGGAGGACGACGTTGTCGATCAGGCGGGTGGTTCCGACCCGGGCGGCGACGATGAGCAGGTCACCGGCCGGGTCCACCTCGAAATCGGTGCTGCGCACCCGTTCGAGGTAGTCGATCATGACACCCGGCTCGGCGCGCAGGACCGCGCGTCCGGCGGCAGGGGAGCCGGTGGCCAGCGCCCGCGACAGGGCCAGCGCCGCGGTGCGCTGGTCGTCCCGCAGGTAGCGGTTGCGGCTCGACAGGGCCAACCCGTCCGGCTCGCGGACCGTCGGGACGGCGACGACGTCCACGCCCACGTCGAGGTCCCGGACCATGGCGCGGATGCATGCCAGCTGCTGGGCGTCCTTCTGGCCGAACAGCGCGACGTCCGGCCGGGTCAGGTGCAGCAGCTTGAGCACGACGGTGAGCATGCCGTCGAAGTGCCCGGGGCGGAGCGCGCCTTCGAAGACCTCGCCGAGCGGCCCGGCCTGCACCCGCACGATCGGGACGGTCGGGTAGACGACGTCGGGCGTCGGTGCGAACACCACGTCGGCGCCCTCACGTGCGCACAGCTGCAGGTCGGCCACGAGCGTGCGCGGGTAGCGGTCGAGGTCCTCGTCGGCGCCGAACTGGAGCGGGTTGACGAACACCGTGACGATCACGCGGTCGGCCCGCTGCCGGGCCTCGCGGATGAGCGCCGCGTGCCCCTCGTGCAGCGCACCCATGGTCATCACGACGGCGACCCGGCCGGGCAGCACCTTGCGGGCGACCTCCAGCTCCTGTCGCGTCGTCGCGACCTGGACCGACCGCGCTCCGCTCACAGGACCTCCAGCAGGCCGGCCACCTGGTCGGCGCGCAGCCGTCCGGCGGTGAGCGCGCGGTCGGCGGTCAGCCGGGCCAGGGCGGTGTACGCCGGTCGTACGTCGTCCGGCAGCACCGCGAGGTGCGCCGCGACGGTGCCGGCGTCGCCGCGCGCGACCGGCCCGGTGAGCGCCGCCTCGCCGCCGGCCAGCGCGCCGTCCAGTGCGGCCTGCAGCAGCGGGCCGAGCACCGCGCCGGGGTCCTGTGCTCCAGCGGCCCGCAGCAGGTCAGCGGCGCTGGCGACCAGCGTCACGAGGTGGTTGGCGCCGTGCGCGAGCGCGGCGTGCCACAGCGGGCGCAGGGCATCAAGCACCCAGACCGGCTCCCCACCCATCTCCAGGACCAGGGCCTCGCCCACCGGCCGGAGCTGCTGCGGGGTGGTGACCCCGAACGAGACGCCGACCAGGCGGGCAAGGTCGACTGCGCTGCCGGTGAACGGCAGCACCGGGTGCAGCGCGAGCGGCAGCGCTCCGGACCGGACCGCGGGCTCGAGCACTGCCAGGCCGTGCCGGCCGCTGGTGTGCGCCACCAGCTGCCCGCGGTGCAGCGCCCCGGTCGCGGCCAGCCCGGTCACCAGGTCGGCGAGCGCGTCGTCTGGCACGGCCAGCAGCAGCAGGTCACACCCTCGTGCGACGTCGTCGGCCGGGAGCAGCGGGACGCCGGGGAGCAGGGCGGTGGCGCGGGCCGCTGAGGCCTCGGAGACGCCGGCGGCAGCCGTGACGCGGTGGCCGGCGCGCGCGAGGGCGGCGCCGAGCACGGCGCCGACGCGGCCGGCGCTGACAACACCGACGCCGAGCCGCGACGCTGCGGGAGAAGACAAGTCCACGGGCCGTTCCAGTCCTCGAGGGGGTACCGGTCGGAGTGCTCGCACACGATAACGCCTGCCGAACGCCGCGCACTCCCTTGTGACCTGACTCTCAGGCATGCTGACGCCGTGCTGCCGTGGAGTGCGCGCTGGCACGAGGCGCTCTACGGCGTCGACGGATTCTTCCTGCGCGAGCGCCCCGGCGACCACTTCCGCACCTCGGTGACGGCCTCGGTCTCGTACGCCCGCGCCGTTCGGGTGCTGGCCGGCCGGGTCGACGACCGGCTCGGCCGGCCCGACCCGTACGACGTCGTGGACGTCGGTGCGGGGCGCGGCGAGCTGTTGCAGGCCTTGCCCGACGTACCGGCGCGCTGGCGGCTGACCGCGGTCGAGCGCGCCCCCGATCCGGCTGTCGGTCTGCGCTGGCGTACGCAGGTGCCTGCGCTGACCGGACTGCTGATCGCGAACGAGTGGCTCGACGCCGTCCCTCTCGACGTCGTGCAGGACGGCCGGCTGGTGCTCGTCGACGTTCTCGGTCACGAGCAGGCAGGCGGACCCGCGCCAGCCGAGCTGCTCGACTGGTGTGCGCGCTGGTGGCCGGCCGGGCGCGCTGAGGTGGGCCTGTCGCGCGACCGGGCCTGGGCCGCCGCCGTGTCGCAGGTGCAGCGAGGGCTTGCGGTCGCGGTCGACTACGGCCATCTGCGCGCGACCCGCCGCTCGACGCTGACCGGCTACCGGGCGGGCCGGCAGGTGCCCCCGGTTCCTGACGGTTCGTGCGACATCACGGCGCACGTCGCGCTCGACAGCTGCGCGGCGGGCACGGGAGCCCGACTGTTGACCCAGCGCGACGCACTGCGCGGCCTGGGGGTCAGCGGCGCCGTGCCACCGTGGCGCGCGGCGTACGCGGCAGCCCTGCAGCAGGCGAGCGACGAAGCGGAGCTGCTCGACCCGGCGGGCCTCGGCGGGTTCGGGTGGCTGGTGCAGGAGGTCGGGCTCGACCAGGTTCTGTGACGACCTCCCCCCGTCCCGCCTCGCCCTGACCGCCGGTGTGGTGACCAGCTGAGTGGACTCGGACTGCTTCGATGAAGCAGTGACGCGGGAGCTGCTGGCCGGGGTGGGGGTCGCCAGCGCCGCCGACCTGGTGCTCGACCTCGGTGCCTCGCACCCGTCGACGCACGGCGCGCTGCGGGTGGCGTTGGTGCTCGACGGTGACGTCATCGCGGCTGCCGAGCCCGTCGTCGGCCTGCTGCACAGGGGCGCGGAGAAGCTGTTCGAGGTACGCGACTACCGGCAGGCGCTGGTGCTGGCGAACCGGCACGACTGGCTGTCGGCGTTCAGCAATGAGCTCGGTATCGCGATCGCCGTCGAACGGATGATGGGCCTGGAGGTACCGGACCGGGCGCAGTGGCTGCGCACCCTGCTGGCCGAGCTCAACCGGGTCCTCAGCCACCTGATGTTCCTCGGCGCCTCGCTGCCGGGCTTCCCCTGCTTCGCGGAGCGCGAGGGTGTGCAGACGGTGCTGGAGGAGGCGACCGGCGGGCGGATGCACTACATGGCGAACCGCGTCGGGGGCCTGCTGCAGGACGTGCCCGCGGGCTGGACGGGCCGGGTCCGGGCCGCTGTCGACGCTGTCCGGCGGGCGTTGCCGGGCGTTGCGTCCACGCTGGGGTCGTCGCTCGGCCCCACGGCGGGTGTCGGCGTCCTCGCGGCCAGCGACGTCCTGTCGTACGGCGTCACAGGACCGGTTGCCCGGGCCAGCGGCGTCGACGTCGACCTGCGTCGCGACGACCCGTACCTGATGTACGACGCACTCGACGTGCCCGTGGTGACCGGCGTCGACGGCGACGTACTGACGCGCTTTCGCTGCCTGCTCGACCAGGTCGCGGTCTCGCTTGACCTGTCCGATACCTGCCTCGATCGGCTGCCGCCGGGGCCGGTTGATGTTCGGCTGCCCAAGAGCGTGCGGGCGCCGGAGGGCGCGACGTACTGCTGGACGGAGAACCCGCTCGGGGCGATGGGCTACTACCTCGTCTCGCGCGGCGCGACGACCCCGTGGCGGCTGGCGATGCGGACGGCGTCGTTCAACAACATCAGCGTCCTGCCGGTCATGCTGCCGGGGGTCCGGCTGGCCGACCTGCCCATTGTTCTGGCATCGATGTTCTTCGTCATCGGTGACGTGGACAAGTAGCTCCCCTTGATCGGCGCTCAGCAGTACCCACCCGCCGGGTAGGGGCTGCTAGTGACGCAGGTAGTCCAGGAAACGCGCACGGACAAGGGGCTCGTCGTCGTCCAGGCCCTTGCCGAGCATCTCCCTGGCGAGGTCGACCAGCTCGGTGAGGGTGCCGGTGATTCCGCCGGCGGAGCCGTCCTCGCCGGCGATCGCGCGCGAGCCACGCAGGTGCCGGGCAAGGTCCCAGAAGAAACCGCGGTCGTGCGCGTCGCGGGCCTTGGCGAAGGCCCGCTGGCGGAGCTGCTCGGTCGTCAGGTCGTCCAGGTCGTCGGCGGCGGCGCTCACAGCCGCGACCCTAGTGCGCGGTAGTCGTCCGGGCGTTCGGGTGTGCGGCAGGCCCGCTCGAGGAGCAGGGCCGTGACGACCAGGAACAGCGCGGCGGCGGCCGAGACCGCGCAGACGACCGCGTCCGAGCGGGCCTGTTCGGCCGGCCGGGGCAGCAGCCACAGCAGCAGGCCGGTGTAGACACCGAACAGCAGCGCCCCGGTCGGCGAGGACGCCTTGGCCAGTGCGGCGGCGCGGGCCACCTGCAGCGGATGCAGTGCGCGGGCGCCTGAGCGTGCCCATCTGGCGACCCGGTCGCGCACCACCCGCGCCATCGCGAGCTCGACGAAGCCGAGCAGTACCAGTGTGAGGGGCGCGTAGCGCGGCAGCGGCGGCAGGTCCGAATACGCCACCACGCCCAGCAGGTAGCCGACAAGAGCAGCCGGCAACACGCAGAGCAGCAGCACTGTGAACCCGGTGGGCTTCACAGCCCCCCCACACGGTGCACCCCGGCCGTACCGAGCGCCTGCAGCAGCGCGGCCACGGCGCCGTGGCCGGGCAGCACGGCCGCCGGCTCTACCTCGAGCCAGGGGGCGAGCACGAAGGCCCGCTGGTGGGCGCGCGGATGCGGGACGACCAGACCGGGCGGCACCGGCGGGCAGCCCGTCACCACATCGACGTCGAGGCTGCGCGGGCCCCAGCGGACCGTGCGTACCCGGCCCGCCTCGTGCTCGGCGCGCTGGGCCAGCACCCAGGCCTGCGTCGCGTCGTCCTCGACCAGCGCGACGAGGTTGAGGAAGTCGTCCTGCGGTGGGCCGCCGACCGGGGCGGTCTGCCAGACCGATGACACGGCCGCCGGTCGCAGCACGGCCAGCGCTGCGCGCAGATGACCGCGCCGGTCGCCCAGGTTGCTGCCGAGTGACAGGACAGTGGTCACGGGCGTACGACGGTGACTGCGACGTCGGTGAAGTCCAACGGGATCGGCGCCCCCGGCTTGTGGACGGTCACCTCGACCGAGCTGACCCGCGGGTCGGTGAGGCAGACGTCGGCCAGCCGTACCGCCAACGTCTCGAGCAGGTCGACGGGCGGCCCGGCGACGACCTCGGCGAGGCGCGACGCCAGCGCGCCGTAGTCGACGGTGTCCGCAAGATCGTCGCTCGTGGCGGCCGCTCGGACGTCCAGCGACAGGACGGCATCCACGACGAAGTCCTGACCGTCGCGTCGTTCGTGCGCAAGGACGCCGTGCCGACCGCGCACGGTCAGCCCGGTCAACGAGATCCGGTCGGTCACGGCCCGCGGTCGAGCTCGGTGAGCAACGGCCCGGCGTGGTGGACCTGCAGGCGCCAGCCGCCGGTCCGGCGGCGGAAAACATTGGTCGCCACCGCCGCTCCGGTCCCGCCGGTCTCGCTGACCCCGGTGAGGACGTTCTCGGTGCAGGTGACGATCGCGATGTCGCCCTCGACGGCGACCGTGACATCGGTGAGGAAGAACTGGATGTACTCGGTGTTGGCCATCAGCGCGGACCACGAGCGAAGCACCTGTTCGCGGCCGCGCAGCGGCGGCCACCCCGGATGCACGCAGGTCAGCGCCTCGGGCTGGACGTCGTCCCAGACCTGCGCCATCGCGTCGACGTCGGCCTGCTCGAACGCGGCGTAGAAGGCGGCGTTGACGGCCTCGACAGGCGCCGTGTCCTGATGTGACCGCGACTGATCTGCGCTCACCGGCGAACCGGCTGGGGGGTCTCCCGAGGCTGGGGCGCGATGCCATGCGGCGTGTGCAGCGGCGGCACGCGGCGTGGGCCCGCTGGCTGGGGCCCCTGTAGCGCCTCGACGACACGGACGGCGTCGACACTGGGGGCGACGTCGTGAACGCGTACGGCCCAGGCGCCGGCCTGCGCGGCGAGCACGGTCAGGGCCGCCGTGGCCGCGTCCCGGCCGGCCGGTGGCCGTGGGCCGCGGGAGTCTGCCAGCAGCGCCCCGAGGAAGCTCTTGCGCGACGCCCCCACGAGAACGGGGCGGCGCAGGCCGGTGATCTCGGGCAGCGCACGGAGCAGGGCCCAGTTGTGCTCGGCGGTCTTGCCGAAACCCAGGCCCGGGTCAAGGATCACCTGCTCCTCGGCAATGCCGGCGGCGGACGCCGCACCGAGCCGGTCGCGCAGCGCGTCGAGCACCTCGCGGACGACGTCGGCGTAGACGGCCCGGGCCTGCATGTCCACGCTCAGTCCCTGCCAGTGCATGAGGACGATCCCGCAGCCGGCCGCCGCGACGAGCGGGAGCATCGCGTGGTCGGCGGTGCCGCCGGAGACGTCGTTGACCAGCACCGCCCCGGCAGCCAGTGCCGCCTCGGCGACCCGGGCGCGGGTCGTGTCGACCGACACCGCGGCGCCGGCTGCCACCAGCTCGCGCACGACGGGTACGACGCGCGCCAGCTCGACGTCGAGATCGACCCGCCCGGCGCCGGGTCGCGTCGACTCGCCGCCGACGTCCAGCAGATCCGCGCCGTCCGCGAACAGGCCGAGGCCGTGATCGATGGCCTGCCGGGCCGTCGGGTGCGCGTCGCTGAAGGAGTCCGGCGTGGCATTGACCACGCCCATCACCAGGGTGCGGCCCGGCCCGGGCAGGCCCCGAAGGCCTGCGATCAGGACGTGGGCTCGGTGCCGGGAGCGAGCCGGGGCGCCCTGGCTCGCGTCACCGGCGGATCCACCACGGGCGCCTTGATGAGCTCCACACGCCCCGGCTCGTCCGCCTCGCGGTTGACGGTGCTGCGGCCGCGCGGCGCTGTCCGGCCCGGCGTCGGCTTGCGAAGGCCGATCTTGCGACTGCCGTCAGTCCGCCCCCGGGCGAGGTTCTCCAGGTCGGCCGGCCCCATCACAGCGAGCTCGGCCGGGGTCAGGACCGGCGGCAGGTCGGACAGCGGCCGGCGGCCACCTGCCGTCGGGTGCTCACGCGGGGCCCGCTTCTCGACCGGGGCGAAGATCTCCAGGACCTCCTCCTTCACCAGGGTCTCCTTGTCGAGCAGCTTGAGCACCATGTCGTCCAGGACGTCGCGGTACTCCACCAGGATCTCCCAGGCCTCGTGGTGCGCCGTCTCGATCAGCGACCGGACCTCGGTGTCGACGACCGCGGCGACCTCCTCGGAGTAGTCACGCTGGTGGCCCATGTCGCGGCCAAGGAAGACCTCACCGCCGCTGTCACCGAACTTGACTGCGCCGAGCCGTTCGCTCATGCCGTACTGCGTCACCATCGCCCGGGCGATGCCGGTGGCCTTCTCGATGTCGTTGCTCGCACCGGTTGTCGGGTCGTGGAAGACCAGCTCCTCGGCGGCCCGACCGCCCATCGCGAACGCCAGCGTATCCAGCAGCTCGGCGCGCGTCTGGGAGTACTTGTCCTCCTCCGGCAGCACCATCGTGTAGCCGAGCGCGCGACCCCGCGGCAGGATCGTGATCTTGTGTACCGGGTCGGTATTGGGCAAGGCGTGCGCGACGAGAGCGTGGCCGGCCTCGTGGTAGGCCGTCACCTTCTTCTCCTTGTCACTCATCAGCCGGGTGCGGCGCTGCGGACCGGCCATCACCCGGTCGATCGACTCCTCGAGGGTCACCAGGGTGATCGTCTTCTGGCCGGTGCGGGCGGTGAGCAGCGCGCCCTCGTTGACGACGTTGGCCAGGTCGGCGCCGGTGAAGCCCGGGGTGCGGCGCGCGATGACCTGCAGGTCGACGGTCGCGTCCATCGGCTTGCCCTTGCTGTGCACCTCGAGGATCTGTCGGCGGCCCTGCATGTCGGGGCGGTCCACCGCGATCTGTCGGTCGAAGCGGCCCGGGCGAAGCAGCGCAGGGTCCAGGATGTCGGGTCGGTTGGTGGCGGCGATCAGGATGACGCCGCCCTTGACGTCGAAGCCGTCCATCTCGACGAGCATCTGGTTCAGGGTCTGCTCACGCTCGTCGTGCCCACCACCCATCCCTGCGCCGCGGTGGCGTCCGACGGCGTCAATCTCATCGATGAAGATGATGGCGGGGGCGTTCTGCTTCGCCTGCTCGAACAGGTCGCGTACCCGGCTAGCGCCGACACCGACGAACATCTCGACGAAGTCCGAGCCCGAGATGGCGTAGAACGGGACGCCGGCCTCGCCGGCGACGGCGCGGGCCAGCAGCGTCTTGCCGGTGCCGGGCGGGCCGTACAGCAGGACGCCCTTGGGGATCTTGGCACCGACCGCCTGGAACTTGGCCGGCTCCTGCAGGAACTCCTTGATCTCGTAGAGCTCCTCGATGGCCTCATCGGCCCCGGCGACGTCGGCGAACGTTGTCTTGGGTGTGTCCTTGCTGACCAGCTTGGCCTTGGACTTCCCAAACTGCATGACCCGGCTGCCGCCGCCCTGCATCTGGTTCATGAAGAAGAACAGCAGGCCGAGGATGATGACGAACGGCAGGAAGCTGAACAGGATCTGCAGGAGCGGATTGCTCTTGCTGACCTTCACGTCGTAGTGGACGCCGGCAGCAGCGAAGGCATCGGCGAACTGCGTGCCCTGGTTCCCCAGGTAGTCGGACTGCAGCTTCTTGCCGTTCTTGAGCTCGACGCGGACCTGCTGCTCCTTGTCCAGCAGCATGGCCGGGTTGCCGACGTTGTCGACGACATTGCCGCTCTTGATCTGCTCGAGCACGGTGGCGGTGTTGGAGGTGTCGAAGCCACCGTTACCGCGGAACACGCTGGAAAGCGCCAGGACCACGAGCAGCCCTAGCGTGATGTAGAGGAACGGACCTCGGGCAAGGCGCTTGAGCTTCATCGTCGCAGGGCGCAGAGCCCCGTCCCTCCTGGTGCGAAGTGGGCTTGGACGGTACACCGGAAGGTGCCGTCCACACAGACCCCAACGGTGAGCTGTGGAGCGGTGTTCCGCCACCGGGAGAGCCGCTCTCGCCCCCTCATCAGGTGCCCAATGCTCAGGTGTACGCCTCGGGCCTGAGCAGTCCCACAAACGGCAGATCGCGGTAGCGCTCGGCGTGGTCCAGGCCGTACCCCACGACGAAGGCGTTGCCGATGTCGAACCCGACGTAGCGAACCTCTACAGCCGCCTTGGCGGCCTCGGGCTTGCGCAGCAGGGCGCACACCTCAACGCTCGCCGGCCCACGGGTCTGCAGGTTGCGCAGCAGCCACGACAGCGTCAGCCCGGAGTCGACGACGTCCTCGACGACCAGGACGTGCTTGTCGACGATGTCGCGGTCGAGGTCCTTCAGGATGCGCACGACACCGGAGGAGGAGGTCGACGAGCCGTAGGACGACACGGCCATGAACTCCATCGACACCGGCGTACGCAGAGCCCGGGCCAGGTCGGCCATCACCATGACCGCGCCTTTGAGCACGCCGACCAGCAGGATCTCGCGTCCGACGTAGTCGGCGTCTATCGCCGCCGCCAGCGCGGCAATCTTGGCCGCGATCTCTTGCTCGGAGATGATCACCCGCTCGATGGCAGCCGGCACGTCAGCCGGGTCGGTCACGTAGGGGCCGGTCACGCCCGGGCCGGTCACGCCCGGGTCGGTCACGTGCTGCTCGGTCACGTGCTGCTCGGTCACGTGCTGCTCAGTCACGTGCTGCTCAGTCAGGTACGGGTCCGTGATGCGCACGTCCGCCATGGACACAGGCTAGTCGCGGGCCGGCGCGCTCCACCCGTACGCCCCCGGGCAGCGCCACCGGCCCCTGGCCGGCCCAGTGCTCCACCAGGGCGCGCAGGGCGGTCACGTGCGCCGAGGTCACCGGGGACCCGCAGGAGGCCTCGGCGAAGCGCTTCAGCACGCGCGCCCGGACCGCTGCCGGCAACGCCGACAGCACCGCCACATCGTCGGTCGCGGCGGCCTCGGCAAGGGCATCGAGCGCGTCGGCGTCCTCGCGAAGGGCAGCGGCGGATCGTGCCAGCGCCGCTGCGACACCGGGCCCGAGGGCCGCTTCGAGCGCGGGGAGCGCCGCCGTCCGCACCCGCACGCGGGCGTACGCGGGGTCGCTGTTGTGCGGGTCCTCCCATGGCGTGAGCCCCGACTGCCCGCAAGCCAGGCGGACCAGCGCCCGGGGCAGCGCGAGCAGCGGTCGCCGGAACGGCCCGCGGACCGCCGCCATGCCGGCAAGCGACCGGCTGCCCGACCCTCGGGCCAGCCCGAGCAGCACGGTCTCGGCCTGGTCGTCAAGGGTGTGGCCGAGCAGGACGGTGGCGCCGGTGGCTGCCAGTGCCGCAAGCCGCGCGTCGCGAGCGGGCCCCTCGCCCCGCCCCGCCACCGCGACGGTCATGACGCAGGCGGAAAGGCCCAACCCCGCGCACTGCTCGGCGGCGCGGCCGGCGGCGGCCGCCGAGCCGTCCTGCAGCCGGTGGTCGACGACGACGGCGGCGCTGCCCGGCCGGACGAAGGCCAGCGCGGCCGCGAGCGCGAGGCTGTCGGCACCGCCCGAGACGGCGGCGGTGACGGGGGCGCCCGGCGTCAGGTCGGCGATCGCCCGGCGGACCGCCACCCGCACCGCGGCGGTCGCCGGCGGCGGCCCGGCCACCGCTCAGCCTGTGCTGAGCCGGGCGGCGTCGCTGTGCACGCGCTGCACCCACAGCTGCGGTTCGCGGATCTCCTGGCGGGTGGGCAGCGTCTGCGGCGACTCCCACACCCGGTTGAAGTCCGCCATGCCCACAGCGTCAACGCAGTGTTTGACGAAGACCGAGCCCTCGGCGTACTGCAGGGCCTTCAGGTCCAGGCCGAGGACGCGGCGCAGCAGCCGATCGAGCGGGCCGCCGCGCTGCGCCCGGCGCTCCTGGAACCGCTCGCGGATCGTGTCGACGCTGCGCACGACCCCCGGACCGACGCCATCCATGACGTGCTCGGCATGACCCTCGAGCAGCGACATGAATGCCGTCACACGCTCCAGCACGGCGCGCTGCGCAGGGGTCTGCAGCAGCTCGGCGAGGGCGCGCCGCTCACCGATGCCCTCCTTGAGCCGGGCCAACAGCTTGGCCGGGTCGCCGAGGTCCGCGGCGTCGAGCAGCGCGTCGATCTCACCGCGGACGTGGCCGTGCAGCCAGGGGACGGCGGTGAACTGCGTGCGGTGTGTGACCTCGTGCAACGCGACCCACAGCCGGAAGTCCGACGGGTCGACGCCGAGGCGCCGCTCGGTCTCCACGATGTTGGGCGCGACGAGCACCAGTCGGCCCGGTCGGCCGGGCTCGGTGAACGCTTCGTACTGCCCGAGGACCTTGCTCGACAGCCAGGCCAGGATGCTGCCCATCTGCAGTCCGGCGATCTTGCCCGTGACGGCGGTGGCGACCCGGCCGCTCTGCTTGCCGGCCAGCAGCCGCTCCGCGACCGGCTCCAGGACCACCTTGAAACCCTCGACGTTGGCCTGCGCCCAGCCGCCCCGGTCGACGACGGTCGCGGGGCCGGGCTCTCCGGGTGGCAGCAGGCCGGTCACGTCGCGCACGTGCCGCTCCGCCTGCACCGTGACCGCGCGCAGCTCGCCGACGACGTCAGCCGCCTCGGTGAGCGACAGCGTCGGGCCGGCCGGGGCCAGCCGCCGGGCGGTGGCCGCGGCAAAGCCGTAGTCGACGGGGCTGGCCACCGTCAGACCGTACGTGCTGCCGGCGATGCCGCTCAGCGACAGCCGCAGGACGCCAGCGTGGCAGCGAGCCGGTCCAGCGCGGCTTCGGCGGCCAGGGTCCCCCCGACCGGTACCGCGTCGGCCGTCACGTCGAAGGCCAGCAGCCGCCCCTCTGCCGTGCGTACCAGCCCGGCGAGCGCGCTGACCCCCTCCAGCGTCCCGGTCTTGGCGCGGACCTGCCCGGCGGCCGGCGCCGCTGGGCCGGCGCGGAACCGGTCGGCCAGCGTGCCGTCGAAACCGGCGACCGGGAGCCCGGTGAGCACGGGCGACAGGAGGCCGTCGTCGCCGCGGGCGGCAAGTACGAGCAGGGCGGTCACGCCGGCCGGCCGGACGCGGTCCTGGCGGGACAGGCCGCTGCCGTCAACCAGGGCGAACGTGCCGGCCGGCGCCATGGGACCCAGCGTCTCCTGCACGGCCGCGGCGGCACCGGTAAAACTCGCCTGGCGGCCATGCGCCACAGCGAGCCGGCGCGCCAGCGCCTCGGCCAGGTCGTTGTCGCTGCGGGTGAGCATCGCCTCGACCAGCTGCGCGACCGGTGGGCTGCTGACGGCGCCGAGTGCGGCGGAACCGGGTGCAGCCGTGCCCCGAGCGACGACGGCCGTCGGCGCGAGCAGAGCCGCCAGCCCGGCGCCGGCCGCCAGCGCCGGGTCGGCCACCCGAGCGAGCCTGGCGGGGTCGGCCCGGCCGCCGTCGACCGACAGCGCGCTGACCGGCGCGACGTCGCCGGCGCCCACGTAGCCGGGCCGCCAGCCCGGCCCGGTGCTCGGGCCGGTGAAGGCCGTGTCGTCGACCAGCACCCGGCGGGCCGGTACGCCGGCCAGGGCGACGCGCACCTGGTCGGCCAGGTCGACCAGCCGGGCGGCAGGGGGGCTCGTCGGGGCAGCCCGGGGCCCGGCGAGTGTCACGTCGCCGCCGCCGACCAGCACGACGTCGCCCGGCAGCGGGCCGGCCAGCGCGCGGGTTGTCAGGCGGGTGTCCGGCGGCAGACCGGTGAGCACCGCGACCGCCGTCGCGATCTTGACCGTGGACGCCGGCAGAACGGCTGCCTGACCGGCGATGTCGACCAGCGTGGCACCGGTGCCCGCATCGACAACCGAGACGCTGATGGTTGTGCCGAGCGCCCGGTCGGTGAGCCTGCCGGCCAGCGCGGCCGCGAGTCCGGCCGACGTCGGCTGCGGGGCCCGATCGGCTTGCGGGAGCAGTGGGGTGCGGCTCAGCGCGGGCCTTGGCGCAGCGGCCGCCGGCCGGTCCGCGGGCACCTCCCCCTGGCCGCGCGCCACCGCCAGGCCGACGGCAGCGGCGATGACGCCGACAGCCAGCAGCGCGATCCGCGGGGGTGGTCTCACGCGACCTCCCGCCTGTCCCCCGGTCTGGCGCCCGAGGCCGTACGGGACACTAGGCGTGACCCGACCCCAGCCGTCCCCCGGAGGAGCCCGCCCCGTGGAGTTCGACGTCACCATCGAGATCCCGAAGGGCCAGCGCAACAAGTACGAGATGGACCATCACACCGGTCGCATCCGGCTGGACCGCAGGCTGTTCACCTCGACCAGCTACCCGGCCGACTACGGCTTCGTCGAGAACACCCTCGGCGGCGACGGCGATCCGCTCGACGCACTGGTGCTGCTCGACGAGCCGACCTTTCCGGGCTGCCTGATCCGGGTCCGCGCACTGGGGATGTTCCGGATGACCGATGAGGCCGGTCCGGACGAGAAGCTGCTGTGCGTCCCGGTCCGCGACCCGCGCCAGGAGCATCTGCAGGACATCGGCGACGTCTCGGAGTTCGACCGCCTGGAGATCCAGCACTTCTTCGAGGTCTACAAGGACCTCGAGCCAGGCAAGAGCGTGGAGGGGGCCAACTGGGTCGGCCGGGTCGAGGCCGAGGCGGAGGTCCTCGCGTCGCGCCGCCGGCTCGCCGACAACCCAGAGGCCCTGGAGCACTCCGGCGAGCCGAAGCCGCCCGCGGCGGAGGCCGGCCACGCCCACACCCACACCCACGACACCTGAGCGAACCCGCAGTTCTGAGCTACCGGACGGTTTCGCCGTACATCTCGCCGAGCGGGTCGGCGATCAGCTCGACGCGGGCACCGTCCGGGTCGGTGAAGTAGAGCGAGGTGCCGCTGTGGTGCGCGTACTCCACCCCGGCCCGGTCGAGCTTGGCCCTCAGGTGCCCCCACCGATCCGGCTCGACGCTGATCGCGACGTGGTGCAGCCCACCGAGCACTTCGGCGTACGGGCCGACGTCAAGACCCGGGAAGTCGAAGAAGGCCAACAGGTTCCCGTTGCCGATGTCGAAGAAGAAGTGCGTCGAGCCCGCGTAGTCGCGGTTGTCGATCATCTCGGTCAGCGGGAACTCCAGCAGGTCCTGGTAAAAGCGCACGGTCCGCTCGACGTCACCGCTGACCAGGGCGGTGTGGTGCAGGCCGCGGGCACTGGACGCCGGCCGTTCCGCCGGCGGTCGCAGGTGCTCGGCGCGCAGCCGGTCCCGGGTGGCAGCCAGCGCGGCCGGGTCGGGGGCAGTGGCGGTGCGGTCAGGTGCGCTCATGACTCAGACGGTACGGCCCCGTGGACCTGAGCCACCTGCTGGTCCTCTGCGCGGTGGCAGCGCTCGCCGGCGGCCTGGACGCCGTCGTGGGGGGCGGCGGACTGCTGCAGCTGCCGGCGCTGCTGCTGGTGCTGCCGGGAACCCCGATCGTGTCGCTGCTGGGCACCAACAAGCTCGCCTCGGTCGTCGGCACCGGGTCGGCGGCGGTGACCTATGCCCGCCGGGTGCCGGTCGACCGGGGGATCGCTGTCCCGATGGTCGCGGTGGCCTTCGGCGGGTCCGCTGTCGGCGCGCTGTTGGCGAC
>JAYVYM010000131.1:0-3100 GCA_043784245.1 Frankiales bacterium | reverse complement strand
TGGCGTCGATCAGGTGGATGTGCACGGGATGGAACCAGCCTCCCGAGAGGTTGGTGATCTCCCACTCCTCGATGTCGTACGGCTGGCTCTGCCGGTCGTCCACCTGCGTGAAACCGCTCTTCTCCACGTCGTCCCACGTCTCGCCGTTGATGGTCCACAGACCGCCCGTTCGGCGGACGACCAGCTGGCGGCGTGCCTTGGCCATGTCCCGCGTCAGGGACATCGGGTCGATCGCGCCCCGGTCGGCCCAGTCCTGCGGCCCCCGGTCGAGGGTGCTCGGGATGCGGTACGTGTCGGCCGGCTCAGCGCTGTCGACGACCTGGAAGCGCATGACCTTCCCGGTGTTCGGGAAGTCCACGTTGTTCTTGTTGCTGAGGTTGCGCAGGTCGATCCGTTGACCGACCTTGTACTTGCGGAAGTCGATGAGCACCTCGTACCGCTCGGCGGTCCCCTGCCGCCACGACGAGACGGCCTGCACCGTCGGGGTCATCCCGCCATCGGTCCCGACGACGTAGAACGGCTCGCGCGTGCTGAGGGCGAAGCGGAACGAGCGCGAGATGGAGGCGACCAGGACCCGGAACCGGTAGACCCGGCGCTTGACCTTCATGGTCGGCCAGGGCACGCCGTTGACCAGGACGACGTCGCCCCACAGGCCGTGCTGCTCGTTGTCGGCGTACAGGATGCTGCCGTCGGCGTCGAACAGGGCGTCGGAGATCATCAGCGGGACGTCGAACTCACCCTGCGGCAGCTGGCCCTGCTCGTAGCTGTCGTGCAGGGGGTAGAAGCCCGCGAGCCCGGAGTAGACGTTGACGGCGGTGTTGGTGTGGTCGTGGTCGTGGTACCAGAGGGTCCTGGCGTTCTGCCAGTTCGGGTACTTGTAGGTCTTGACGTGGCCCGGCCTGGTGCGGTCGTTGGCGTACCCGTCGTACTGCGGCAGCGACGCCGAGCCGTGCAGGTGCGTCACGGTCGAGAACTCGCCGCCGTGCAGCACCGGCCCGCCCATGGCGTTGCGGATCCGCACCTCGGTGCGGGTCCCGACCGGCACCGAGATCGTCGGCGCCGGGAAGATGCCGTTGTAGCCGGCGACGGTGGTCTTGAGCCCAGGCACGATGTCGGCGGCACCGAACCGCTGGGTCAGGCTGTACCTGGACACGGCACCGTCGGGACCGGGAGTCGTGTCGTACGGCAGCAGGACCGGCGGGCGCTGGAAGCGCCGTGCGTACGGCACCGGCGTGTTGACAGGCGCCAGCTTGCTGACGACCGGCGGCGGGTCCGCGGCCAGACCGGACGCCAGGTCGACGCCCCCGACCGCGATGGCGCCGGCCCCTACCGCACCAAGCCGCAGCACGTTCCGACGCGAGATCATGACGTATCACCAGCGGCCTGGTGGCTCGTCTGTACTGCCATGGCTCCTCCTTCGACGGTCTGCTCGGGTCGTCGGACCGGACCCGACAGCGATGGTCGGCGATCGCCGCAACGCCAGCGTCAAAGCGCAGGTGGCAGCCTTGCCATGTTGTCCAACACGCTGCTGAGCAGGCGCTCCGGGTCCCACCGGAGCCCGGCCGGTGTTTGCGGAGCTTTGACGACGCATCCCTAGCGTCCGCCCCGCTCGCCCGGCCCAGCCGTGCGCAGCCCGGTGTCGCAGTCGCGGCGGCGGAGGGGCTCGCCCAGTAGTGGGAGACGAGATGCGCAAGACGAGAGCGACCATCGCGGTCGCTACGGCGCTGGCACTGGGGTCGGCGGCCCTACCCGCCGCACTCCTGCTGTCCGCGAACGCAGCGCCACCGGTCGGGCAGGGGTTCACGGTGACCCCGTCGGACCTGTCCTACATCCTGAAGCAGATCAAGATCTCTGAGTCACACGTCGCGAACACCACGCCCGCCACCGGACCGTGCGGCGCGCTGCTCGGCACCGGCCCCAACCAGCTGCCGAGCCCGCTGCTGTCCTTCGGGCTGCGCACCGTCGACGGCTCCTGCAACAACCTCGTGGCGGGCCAGGAGCAGAACGGCGCCGCGGACCAGCTGTTCCCGCGGCTGGCGACGCCGGTGTTCAAGCCGGCCGGGCCAGCGGTCTTCGGGCCGCCCGGAGACACGTCGTACGCGCAGACGACCGGCAGCGTCTTCGACACCGAGCCACGCATCGTCAGCAACCTGATCGTCGACCAGACGTCGACGAACCCGGCGGCCATCGCGGCAGCCGGCTTCCCGGTCCGGACGCAGGGCAACCCGGGCGTGGTGCCGTGCACCACCGAGCCCGACCCGCTGGCCGACCCTCCCGTTGCCTCAGTGCCATTGGACTGCACACCCAAGTACCAGACGCTGTTCATCCCCAACGTGACGACCGACGTCGGGCTCTCCCCGCCGTACAACTCGCTGTTCACGCTGTTCGGCCAGTTCTTCGACCACGGCATCGACCAGACCGTCAAGGGCGGCGGTGGCACAGTCTTCGCGCCGCTCAAGGACGACGACCCGCTGGTGGCCGGCAAGAACCACGTCTTCGGTGACGCCGACGACCTGGACCCGGCTCTGCGGTTCATGGTGCTTTCCCGGGCCAAGAATCAGCCCGGTCCGGACGGCATCCAAGGAAACGGCGACGACGTCCACGACGCGAAGAACACCGACTCGCCGTGGGTCGACCAGAGCCAGACCTACAGCTCGCACGCCTCCCACCAGGCGTTCCTGCGCGAGTACGTGAACAGCGCCGCGGGTCGTCCGGTCGCCACCGGCAAGCTGCTGGGCGGCGCGCTGCCGGCCGGCGCCCCCGCCGGCCAGGACAGCGGCATGGCCACCTGGCAGACGACCAAGGCCCAGGCGGCCACCCTGCTCGGGCTTGCGCTGGCCGACAAGGACGTCCTGGACGTCCCGATGCTGGCCGTCGACGCCTACGGCAACTTTGTCCCCGGCCCGCTGCGCGGATTGCCGCAGTACGCGACGGCGAGCGGCCTGGTCGAAGGCAACACCGCGGCACCGGTCACGGTGCCGACGGATGCGCTGCACTTCGACACGCCCTTCCTGACCGACATCGCGCACAACGCAGAGCCCAAGCCGGGCCTGGTGCCGGACGACAACAGCACCGCCTCCGCCGACTTCGCGGCGCAGCC
>JAYVYM010000130.1:0-5843 GCA_043784245.1 Frankiales bacterium | reverse complement strand
AGATCGGGTCAGCGCGAGTCGAGCAGGTGGAACAGCTCCGCCGGGCCGTACGTCAGGCAGACGCCGCCCGCCGTGACGGTAAGCAGCATGACGATCAGCACCCAGGCCGCCGTGCGGCGCCAGCGGGCCTGCGGACCGGGCATCGTCGCCGGCAGGTAGGAGGTCGGCAGCGTGCTGCTGACCTGCAGCTCGCGCCAGTGCGGATCGACCTCGCGGACACCGGCGGCGTCGGGGACGTCGTCGTACTCACTGCGGTAGGTGGCAACAACCACAGCCTACGGCCTCGGGCTCAGCCCTTGGCGTCGCTCCACCGGCGCACGACCGACACGTCGGCGACGAAGCGCACGCCGCTGCCCGCCGCCCAGCGCCCGGCCGCCTCCGCAAGCCCCGAACGCAGCAGGTCGGCGGCGGCTGCGGCGGCCGGCTCCGGCACCTCGAGCAGCAGCTCGTCGTGCAGGCACAGCACGACGCGGCCATCGAGCGCCGGCAGCCCACTGCGCACCGTCGCCGCCCACATCTTGAACAGCTCGGCGGCCGCGCCCTGGACGACGGCGTTGCGGGCCCCGCGACCGGAGCCGCCACCGCCGAACCTGAGCAGCCGGCCGCCCCAGGTGCGCAGCTCGCCGCCGTCGCGGCCGGTCGCCTCGGCGGCCCGAAGGTGTGCCAGGGCCGTCGGGTAGGCCGCCTCCATGGCGAGCAGCGCCGCCCCCGCGGCGCCGGAGGTCTGGCCGTACATCGCGGCCAGCACGGCGATCTTGGCCGTCGGGCGGTCCGCGCCGAGCTGGGCGGCGACCGGCGCGTACATGTCCTGCTCGCGGGCGGCGGCCGCCAGGCCGGTGTCGCCGGAGACGACGGCAAGCACCCGCGGCTCGACCTGTCCGAGGTCGGCCCGCACCAGCAGCCGGCCGGGGGGCGCCGCGATAGCGGGCCGCAGCTCGGCCGGCAGGTTGTGCAGCCCGGCGGATGCGGTCATCCGGCCGGCCGCGGCGTCGGCGGCGCCCCAGCTGCCGCGCAGCCGGTTATCCGGGCCGACGTGGCGCGCCAGCCACTCCCAGCCGTACGTGGTCGCGATCCGCTCGGTCTTGCGCCAGTCGAGCAGCGCGGCGACGGCCGGGGAGGTCGCGCGGTGCGGCTCGAGGCGCCATGACCTCGTGTCCTTCACATCGATGCCGATGCGCAGCAGGAGCTCGCGGACCTGCAGCGGGTTGCGCAGGTCCGCCGGACCCGGGAAATGCTTCAGCACGCGGGCATCGCGGGCGGCCCGGGCGGCCTGCTGGTCGGTCGGGGGGTCGCCGATCGCGGCGGTCAGCAGGGCGCGGGCGGCCGCCCGGTCGACGGGCAGCCCGTCGTGCTCCAGCTCGACCGCCAGCAGGGCGGCGGCGCTCTCGGCGTACGCCGTCAGCAGCGCCAGTGGTGGCGCCTTCGCGCTCGGCCGCGGGTCGGGCAGCGCTGAGCGCAGCCTGCTGACGACGCTGGACGTCCAGCGCGAGGGCGGCCCAGCGGCAGGCCCGCTGCAGGTCGGCCGGCTCCCCGCGCGCGGCCCAGGGCTCGGCGGCCCAGTCCGGCGACAGGCTGCCGTCGGCGCGCACCGGGTCGACGTCAGCCACGAGGTCGAGCAGCGTCGGCGCGTCCGCGGATCGCGGCGGCTCGCAGACCTCGCGGCCCGGCGAGAACACTGCCGCCGGGTCGTCCCGCCGGCCGCCGTACAGCAGCCGGTGCACGGCCCCGAGGTCCCAGCAGGCCCGCGGCCGGGTGCCGGCCGCGACCAGCGGCGGCGCGGTCGTGGCAGCCCGCCACCAGACCAGCCGAGCGTCCGGCGGGGGCGGCCCCTGCGTGATCCAGCTGCGGTCGCCGTGCGCAAGAGCCGTCCCGAGCCCGGCGACGACCGCGACGCCGACGAAATCGGCCACCGGCTACCCGGCCGGGTGGGGTACGACGGAAACGCCGTCGGCGGCCCCGGCCAGGTCGTCGATGCGGTGCGCGAGCGCGATGTCGAGCGTGGTGACGGCATCGCAGCTGTGCGTCCACAGCACGAAGCGCAGGCCGCCGGGGACGTCCTCGACGACCGGGTGGTGGTCCAGCTCGTCGGCGGCCTGCGCGACCCGGGCCCGAAGCGCATCGCCGGCGGCCGGCACGGTCCGCGCGATCCGGGCGGTTCTGCCGGACCACAGCGGCAGGCCGCTGAGGGCGGCGGCGAGCTCGTCGGGCTGCAGCGGTGTACGCATCTGCCTAGTCTGCGGCCCGTGGGCGCGCCGGTGCAGGTTGTAGGGGCGGCGCTCCTGCGCGGCGAGCCGCTGCGCGTGCTGTCGTGCCGGCGCACCTCGCCGCCCCGCCTGGCCGGCCGGTGGGAGTTCCCCGGCGGAAAGGTCGACGCGGGCGAGAGCGACCGCGAGGCGCTGACCCGCGAGCTGGCCGAGGAGCTCGGCGTACGCGCCGACATCGGTGAGCGGGTCGGCCCGCAGATCGACATCGGCGGTACGGCGGTGCTGCGGGTCTACCTGGCGCGCCTGGCGGACGGTGTGGAGCCGCAGCTGCTCGACCACGACGCGCATCGCTGGCTGTCTGCCGACCAGCTCGATGACGTCGCCTGGATCGAGGTCGACCGGCCCGTCGTCGAGGCGCTGCGCAGCCTGCTCAGCGGCGGAAACGGGCAGCAGCGGCCCGCGCCGTAGACTCAGCGTGCCTGAGCACCGCTCGGCGAACCCCCCTGCCGACGCTGGAGCACCCGCATGCCTGCCCCGACCGACGGTCTTCGGACCCGCGACGACATCCGCAACGTCGCGATCATCGCGCACGTCGACCACGGCAAGACCACCCTGGTCGACGGGATGCTGCTGCAGTCCGGCGCGTACTCCGCGCACCAGCAGGAGGAGGGCGCGGTCACCGACCGCGTCATGGACTCGATGGACCTGGAGCGTGAGAAAGGCATCACGATCCTGGCGAAGAACACCGCCGTCCGCCGCAAGGACCTGCTGATCAACATCATTGACACGCCGGGACACGCCGACTTCGGTGGTGAGGTCGAGCGCGGGCTGTCGATGGTCGACGGCGTCGCGCTGCTCGTTGACGCCTCCGAGGGGCCGCTGCCGCAGACCCGCTTCGTGCTGCGCAAGGCACTCGCGCAGAACATGCCGGTCATCCTGATCATCAACAAGGTGGACCGGGCGGACGCGCGGATCGCCGAGGTGGTCGACGAGACGTACGAGCTGTTCCTGGACCTCGACGCGACCGCTGAGCAGATCGACTTCCCGATCGTGTACTGCCAGGCCAAGACCGGCCAGGCCTCGCTGACCCGGCCGGCCGACGGCACCAGCCCGGACAGCCCGGACCTCGAGCCGCTCTTCCAGGTGATCCGGGACACCATCCCCGCGCCGACGTACACCGAAGGCGCGCCGCTGCAGGCGCACGTGACCAACCTGGATGCCTCGCCCTACCTCGGCCGCCTGGCGCTGTGCCGGATCTTCAACGGCACCATGCGCAAGGGTCAGACCGTGGCGTGGTGCAAGAAGGACGGCACCGTCGAGCGGGTCAAGCTCACCGAGCTGCTCGGCACCGAGGCCCTCGAGCGGGTGACCATCGACCAGGCCGGCCCCGGCGAGATCGTCGCTATCGCCGGTATCCCGGAGATCTTCATCGGCGAGACGCTCGCCGACCCCGACGACCCGCGCCCGCTACCGCTGATGAACATCGACGAGCCGAGCATCTCGATGACGATCGGCATCAACACCGCGCCGATGGCCGGCCGTAGCGGCAAGAAGCTCACCGCCCGGCAGGTGAAGGACCGCCTGGACCGCGAGCTGGTCGGCAACGTCTCGATCCGGGTCGAGGACACCGCGCGCCCCGACACCTGGGAGGTGCAGGGCCGCGGTGAGCTGCAGCTGGCGATCCTGGTGGAGGTGATGCGTCGCGAGGGCTTCGAGCTCACCGTCGGCAAGCCCCAGGTCGTCGTACGTCTGGTGGACGGCAAGGTGCACGAGCCGATGGAGCGCCTCACCATCGACACGCCGACGGACTACCAGGGCGTCATCATCCAGCTGCTGGCGCTGCGCAAGGGCCGGCTCGAGCAGATGGTCGACCACGGCACCGGCTGGACGCGGATGGAGTACCTCGTGCCGGCCCGCGGACTGATCGGTTTCCGTACCGAGTTCCTCACCGAGACCCGCGGCACCGGCCTGCTGCACCACGTCCACGAGCGGTACGAGGCGTGGCACGGTGAGATCCGGACCCGTCCGTCGGGCTCGCTGGTCGCCGACCGGAGCGGCCCCACGACCGGCTTCGCGTTGGCCAACCTGCAGGAGCGCGGGACGCTGTTCGTCGGCCCGGGCACCGAGGTGTACGAGGGGATGGTCGTGGGCGAGAACTCCCGCGCCGACGACATGGACGTCAACGCCACGAAGGAGAAGAAGCTCACCAACATGCGGCAGAGCTCCTCCGACGTGCTCGTGCCGCTGATCCCGCACAAGCAGCTCAGCCTCGAGCAGGCGCTGGAGTTCTGCCGCGAGGACGAGTGTGTCGAGGTCACCCCCGCGACGGTGCGCATCCGCAAGGTGATCCTGGACCAGACCGGCCGGGCGAAGTCCAACCGCAAGGTGAAGGCGGTCGTCTGATCCCGGGCTCGCGCTGTCCGGGCGGCGACTTCTAGGTTGGTGGCTGTGAGCTCCTGGGCCGGTCGGCTGCTCGTGGCGACGCCGACGCTGCTCGACCCGCACTTCGTCCGCACGGTCGTGCTGCTCCTGCAGCACAGCGATGACGAGGGCGCGCTCGGGGTCGTGCTGACCCGGCCGACCGGCACCGACCTTGACGAGGTGCTGCCCGGCTGGTCCGGGGTCGCCCGTACGCCCACGGTGGTGTTCGGCGGCGGCCCGGTGGCGCCCACCGCAGCCGTCTGCGTCGGCCGGCTGGCCAAGGTCGGCCACCCCGCGACGGGCTGGGCGCCGTTGCCGGACCCGCTGCTGGGCACCGTCGACCTGGACCACGGGCCGTGGGAAGGCCTCGCCGAGGTGCGGGTCTTCGCCGGCTACGCCGGCTGGGGCAGCGAGCAGCTCGAAGGTGAAGTGGCCGCCGGCGCCTGGTGGGTCCTCGACGCGCTGCCCGGCGACGCGTTCACCCCGCGCCCTGAGCTGCTGTGGGCGCAGGTGCTGCGCCGGCAGGGGCCGCCGCTGGCGTTCGCGGTCACCTACCCGGCCGACCCGACCCTCAACTGAGCCGGGGCCCGCGCAGCCAGCCGAGCAGATCGTCGCGTACCTCCGTGATCCCCTTGTACGCCAAAACCTGCGGCGACATCGAGGCGACGGCGTCGTGCAGGCGCAGGCGTTGCGCCGGGTCGAGCGAGGCCAGCGGCACCAGGTGCGGACGGATCAGGAACAGCGCCCGTCCCAGAGCCGGCAGCGGCAGCGAGCTCTGGCGCTCGACCCGCAGCCACCAGCTCGCGGGCGGCGGGCAGTCGCGGACGGCCGCGTCGGGGGCCGACGGGTCGCGGTCGAGCCGGCCGTCCGGGTCGAGACCCCAGACGTGCTGGGTGAGTGGTCCCTTGGTCAGCAGCGCCTCCGACAGCGCCGGGGCGGCCGCCTGCAGCCGGTCCCCGTCGGCGACCGGGTCATGCAGGGTGGCGAGGTCGGCGCCGGCCCGCAGCCGCGGCGCCCAGCCACTCGGGAAGGCCACCGCGAGCAGCTCGGCGGTGAGCCGACCCGGGCCGCGCCGACGCAGGACGACGAGGTCGTCGGAGCAGGCCAGCAGCCAGGCGCGGGCCAGCGCCAGCGGCTCGTCGGCAACACACAGCTCATTGGCGGGCACGGGCCCCGGCAGCAGCAGCGTCGCCTCGCGTAGTGCGGCGGACAGGCCGG
>JAYVYM010000129.1:0-5592 GCA_043784245.1 Frankiales bacterium | reverse complement strand
GCGCTCCGGCCAGGACGCGCAGCGCGAGGTGGAGCAATCCCTGCAGGAGCAGCTCGGCACCGGCGTCGCCGACTTCACCGCGGCCTGGCAGAGCGCGCTGCGCCGGCAGCTGGCGTGAGGCGCGCGGCCCCGGCCGGCACCGCGGCCGTGCTGCTGCTCGCGCTGGTCGCGCTGGTCCTCGCGCTGGTCCCCCTCGACGCGCTGCCGGGCGCGACGACGGTTGTCGACGTCGCCCGCGACTTCACCCCCAGCCAGGTCGCCCGCGAGCAGGCGTTCCACAGCGCGCTCCGGCCGCCGGCGTACGGCTCGCTGGCGGTCGGCCTCGTCCTGGCAGGCGTGCTCGGTATGACCCGGCTCGGGAGCCGGCTCGTCGTCGCCGTGGCCCGGCCGCTGGGTGGTGGCTGGGTCTGGCAGGTGCTGCTGGGCACGTTCACGCTGACCGTGGTCGGGCGCCTGGTGACACTGCCGCTCGATGTGCGCAGCGAGCAGGTGCTGCGGGCGTACGGGCTGTCGATCCAGGACTGGACCGGCTGGGCAGCCGACGCGGGCAAGGCTCTCGGCGTCTCGGCCGTCGTCACGGCGGTGGCCCTGCTGGCGGTGCTGGCGCTCGCCCGGCGGTTTCCCCGCACCTGGTGGGCGTGGGGCGCGGGGGCACTCGCCGCCCTGGTACTGGTCGGGTCCTTCGCCTACCCGGTCGCGGTCGAGCCGCTGTTCGGCTCCTTCCGTTCGCTGCCGGCGGGTGCGCTGCGAGCTGACCTGCTCGCCCTCGCCAGCCAGGACGGCGTTCCGGTGTCCGACGTGCTCGTCGCCGATGCCTCCCACCGGACCACGGCGCTGAACGCGTACGTCAGCGGCTTCGGCTCCACCCGGCGGATCGTGCTGTACGACACCCTGATCGCCCAGGCCTCGCCGCAGGAGGTGCGGCTGGTCGTCGCCCACGAGCTGGGGCATGCGAAACGCAACGACGTGCTGCGCGGCAGCGCGTTCGGCGCGGTGGGAGCGGCAGCCGCCGTCTGCCTGTTGGCGGCCCTGATGCAGTGGGGCGCCCTGCTCGTCCGGGTCGGCGCGACCGGCCCCGGCGATCCGCGCGTCGTCCCCCTGGTGCTTGCTCTCGTCGCGCTGGGCGCCCTGCTCGTCACCCCGGCCACCGATCTGGTCTCGCGGCGGGTTGAGGCGCGCGCCGACCTGCATGCCCTCCAGCTGACCGGCGACGTCGACACCTTCATCGCCGGGCAGGTGCGCCTGACGGTGACCAACCTCAACGACCTCGACCCGGGCCTCATACCGACCGCGCTCGCGACGCACCCGAGCGGGCCGCAGCGGATCGCGATGGCCCGCGCCTTCGCCGAGGGGGACCGCCGGTGAGGACCCTGGTCGTCACCAATGACTACCCCCCGCGGCCCGGCGGGATCCAGGCGTACGTCGCCGCCCTCGCCGGGCGTCAGCCGGCCGGGGAGATCGTCGTCTACGCACCGGCCTGGCGCGGCGCGGCCGCCTTTGACGCGGCGCAGCCGCACCCGGTCGTCCGCCACCCGACGTCCCTGGTGCTGCCGGTGCCGGACGTGCTGCGACGGGCGCGCGCCGTCGCGAGGGCCGAGGGCTGCGACCGGGTGTGGTTCGGGGCCGCGGCGCCGCTCGGGCTGCTGGCCCGGCCGCTGGGGCTGGACCGGGCGGTCGCGTCGACGCACGGGCACGAGGTCGGCTGGGCGCTGTTGCCCGTCGCCCGGCAGCTGCTGCGCCGGATCGGCCGCGATGTCGACGTGGTGACCTACCTCGGCGCCTACACCCGGGCGAGGTTGGCGCCGGCGCTCGGGCCCGCAGCCACGCTGGCCCGGCTGCCCAGCGGCGTGGACACCGCGGCGTTCCGGCCGGGGGCCGGTGGCGAGCAGGTGCGTCGGCGGCATGGCCTGGTGGGCCGACCGGTCGTGGTGTGTGTCAGCCGGCTGGTGCCGCGCAAGGGCCAGGACATGCTTGTACGCGCGCTGCCGATGATCCGGAGCCAGGTGCCGGGCACCGCCCTGCTGCTCGTCGGCGGTGGCCCGGACGGCCCCCGACTGCGCCGGCTGGCCGGCGAGCTCGACGTCGCCGACGACGTGGTGTTCACCGGCTCGGTGCCCTGGGAGCAGCTGCCCGCCCACTACGACGCCGGCGACGTCTTCGCGATGCCCTGCCGCTCGCGGCGAGCCGGCCTGGAGGTCGAGGGGCTCGGCATCGTCTTCCTGGAGGCATCAGCCACGGGCCTGCCGGTCGTCGCGGGCCGGTCCGGTGGCTCGCCGGACGCTGTGCTCGAAGGTCGTACCGGGACCGTCATCGACGGCACCCGGGTGCGCGAGGTGGCTCGGGCCGTCGGTGAGCTGCTGGCCGACCCCGACCGCGCACGCGAGCTTGGCCGGGCCGGCCGCGAGTGGGTGGAGCGGGAGTGGCGCTGGGACCTGCTGGCGGTGCGGCTGCGCGGCCTGCTTGCCGGCCCGTAGGACAAGCCGGCCCTACCAGCACGGCCCGGTGGTGCTGGAGATCAGCCACCGCACCGACCCTCGCGGTGACGACCAGCAGATTGCCCGACCCCGACCCTAGCGAAAGGGCCCTCACGCGGACATTGTGTTCGCGCCGCGGGTGACGCAGACGGGCCCTACAGCAGCGGGGCCAGCAGCGCTGCGGCTCGGGCGGCGCCGTCGGTCTCGACCGGTCGGTAGGTCACCTGCCGCATCAGCTCGCCGGCTATCGCCTGTGCCAGGACCTGCGGGTCGCAGGCACCGGCGTAGTCCAGGAAGTGGCCGGCGCCGTACTGCTCGAGCCGGCGGCGGACGTGGAAGTTCTGCTCGAAGTGGTTCTGCAGCGGCACGTAGACGAAGGGCTTGCGCAGGGCGGTCAGCTCCATGCAGGTGGTGAGGCCGCCCTGCACGACCGCTACGTCGCACGCCGACAGGTGCCGGTGCAGCTCCGGGACATAGCCCAGTACCTGGACGCCGCGGGGGCGCGGCAGCGAGAGGGGGTTGATCCGGGGGCCGGCGACGATCACGAAGCGCAGCTCGGGGACCAGCCGCCGGACCGTCGGCACGGCGTCCAGCACCTTGCGCAGCAGCGCAGCCCCGACCCCGGAGCCGCCGACCGTCACCAGGCACAGCTTCTCGTCGTCGTGCACCCCCAGCCGCCGGCGCAGCGGCTCTGGGTCCGGTAGCGCAGTCGGGTCGAAGCCGGTGACGTAGCCGGCGAAGTCGTAGTGGGCCGTCGTCCAGTCCCGGATGCCGGGCAGGCCGGGGCCGAAGTCGCCGTCGACGATGTCGCCGGGGTTGCCGACGAAGATCGAGCGGTCGCGCGTGCGCCGGAACCGGGCCCGCTGCTCGAGCATCTCGGCGTTGCGGTCGGCGGTCAGCGCCGCCTCCGCCGCACCGGCTGCCGGCATCGGCAGCCAGCCGACGAAGTCGGTGAGCCAGGCGTAGCCGAACCGCTTGAGCTCCGGGTTCTCGTGCAGGAAGTGGTCGACCTCCCAGGCCTCGTCGCCGATCACCAGGTCGTAGGGGTCCTCGGTGACGACGTCGGAGAACACCATGAAGTTGTGCACGAGGATGGCGTCCATCCGACGGATCGCCTGGAAGGCGGCGAGGTCGTGCTCGCCCGCCTCGGCCTCGATGTGGCTCGACTCGTTCACCAGGGCGGCCGACGCCGGGTGGACCCGCTCGCCCTGCTCCTGCAGGACCGAGGTGACCGGGTGCTGGGTGAGCCAGTCGATCTGCAGGTCGGGGTGCAGGACCCGCAGCTCCGCCGCGATCGCGGCATCCCGCCGGGCATGGCCGAGCCCGATCGGTGAGGACAGGAACAGCGCGCGGCGCCGGCGATGGGCAGCCCGGGTCCAGGTCGTACGACGTACCCGCGGGCTCAGCCCCTCGACGAACTCAGCGATCAGGTGGTTGATGAGCACCGGATCCCGTGCGTGGGTGGCGTGTCCGGCGCCTTCGACCAGTACGAGCGAGCCGCCGGTCAGCTCAGCCAGCCGCTGCCCGACCGCGTGCGGGCGAACGTTGTCGTCGGTGCCGTGCACGACCGTCACCGGGCAGCGGACCTGACTGCACAGCGGCTCCAAGGCAGTGCAGACCGCCCCGTCGCACCCGATCCGGCCGGCCGTCGTGTCCACCAGCGTGGCCGGTGAGACCTGCCGCCCCCAGCCGACGCAGTCCTCGATCTGCTTGGTCGAGTGCGGCTCGGAGCACATCTGCGCGAAGAAGAACTGCAGGAAGGTGTCGTAGTCGCCCTCGAGCCAGTAGTGCCGGTTGTAGGTGCCCCAGCCCTCGTTGGTCGGCAGGCGCTGGTCCCACGGGAAGTGGTCCCGCGGCGCGCTCACTCCCGGGAAGCCGCACGACGGCGCGAGCGCGAACAGCCCGAGCACCCGTTCCGGATGGGTGGCCGCCACCTGCACCGACCAGGCCGCGCCGCACGACAGCGAGACGAGCACGGCCCGGTCGGTGCCGGTGGCATCCAGGACGGCGACGGTGTCCTGGGCATACATGTCGTCGGTGTAGGCGGCGGCCCCGGCCGGTCGGTCGGAGCGGCCACTGCCGCGGCCGTCGAAGGTCACGACACGGTAGTGCCGGGAGAGGTAGCCGATCTGTGCCTTCCAGAATTGCGACGGCATGATCGACCAGGTGGGCATCAGCAGCACTGTCGGTCGGTGCGCCGCTCCGAAGACCGCCCAGGCCACGCCGACGCCGTCCCGACGGACGACGCCGTCGTCGTCGGGGTCGACCACCCAGCCGGTGTGGCGCACACCGGGATCGTCCTCCTCCCGCCCGGCGGTGGCGTCACCACCCCACAGCGGCGCCGGCGCGGTCAAGGACGCACTTCCAGGACGTTGTTGAACGGGGTCGCCGCTGCCGCGCGGAACCGGTTGAACCCCCCGGCGGTGGCGACGTCGCGGATCCGGGCCGGTCCGGCCTGTGTTCCGAGCGCCAGGCCGACCTCCTGCGACAGCGACGACGGCGTGCAGAGCAGCGTCGAGAAGCCGTAGAAGGCGCGGCCGATCGGGTTCAGGTTGTCCTCGACCCGGTCACCGGCCATCGGCTCAACGATCATCCAGGTGCCGTCCGGCGCGATGGCGTGACGCACGTGCCGCGCAGCCCCGACCGGGTCGCCCATGTCGTGCAGGCAGTCGAACATGGTCACCAGGTCGTAGTCGCTGCCGGAGAAGCTGCTCGCCGGCGCGACCTCGAAGCTGACCCGGTCTCCGACGCCGGCCTGGTCGGCCCGGGTGCGCGCGATCTCGATCGAACCCCGGTGGTAGTCCGAGCCGACGAAGGTCGACTGCGGGTAGGTCCGTGCCATCAGGATCGTCGAGGCCCCGTGCCCGCAGCCCACATCGGCGACGGACGCACCGGCCGTCAGCTTGTCGACGACTCCGTCCAGGGCCGGCAGCCACTCCGTGACCAGGTGCCCGTTGTACATCGTGCGGAAGAAGCGCTCGCAGCCGATGTGGACGTCGGCGTTGTGGGCGTGCCACCCGACTCCGTCGCCGTCCCGGGCGGCGGCCAGCAGCTCCGGGGCGTCGCGCACCGTGCCGTGCGCGATCTGGAAGAACCCGGGCAGGTACGCCGGGCTGCT
>JAYVYM010000128.1:0-5939 GCA_043784245.1 Frankiales bacterium | reverse complement strand
GGGCCGAGGTACTGAAGGCGTACGCGCCGTACGCGATCATCATCGTGGTCTTCGTGCTTGCCACCCGCACCGCGCTCGTCGGGGTCAAGAACGCGGCCGGCGCGGTGCTGCCGATAGCCCTCGGCAAGCACGACGGCACCGGCCTGGAGGCCCTCACACGGGTGGTGGCCTGGCCCGGCCTGCACGTCAGCGATGACACCGGCAAGGCCGTCGCCACCGCGTTCCGGCTGAACTACCTGTCGGCAGCCGGCACGCTGCTGCTGCTGTGCGGGCTGCTGACGATGGTCGCGCTGCGGGTCGGCCCCGGCAAGGCGCTGCACGCCTACGTCCGTTCTCTCGATCAGCTCAAGTACGCGATCCTGACAGTCATGCTCGTCCTGGCGCTGGCATTCGTGATGAACCAGTCGGGTGAGACCAAGACGCTGGGGCTGTGGATGGCCGGTGCGGGTGGGCTGTTCGCCTTCCTGTCGCCGATCCTCGGGTGGTTGGGGGTCGCGGTCACCGGCTCCGACACCTCGTCGAACTCGCTGTTCGGCACTCTGCAGACGACGGCGGCGGCCAAGGCGGGCCTGTCGCCGACGCTGCTGGCCGCCGCCAACTCCTCCGGCGGCGTGCTCGGCAAGATGATCTCGCCGCAGAACCTGGCGATCGCCGCCGCCGCCGTCGGGTTGGAGGGCCGCGAAGGCGACCTGTTCCGGCGGGTGCTCGGCTGGAGTCTGGGGTTCCTGCTGTTCATGTGCGTGCTGGTCTACCTGCAGAGCACCCCCGTGCTGGACTGGATGGTCACCGGGCCGCCGGTGCCCTGACCGCGTCCCGGGGCGCGGGTGGAGCAGGATGGGGACTCCCGCGCCGAAGGAGTTGACCGTGCACCAGACCGTGTTCGCGTCTGTCAGCGACGTGCAGGAGCGGCTGTCCGCCGCCGGTTACCTGACCGACCATGCGATCGCCACGACGGTGTTCCTGGCCGACCGGCTCGGCAAACCGCTGCTCGTCGAGGGTCCGGCCGGCGTCGGCAAGACCGAGCTGGCGAAGGCGGTAGCCGCGGCGACCGGCTCGGAGCTGATCCGCCTGCAGTGCTATGAGGGCTTGGACGAGGCCCGCGCGCTGTACGAGTGGAACTACAAGAAGCAGCTACTGCGCATCCAGGCCTCCAGCGACGATGAGCAGTGGGACACCGTGCACGACGACGTCTTCGCAGAGGAGTTCCTGCTGTCGCGGCCGCTGCTGACGGCGATCCGGCGCACCGGGCCGACCGTGCTGCTCATCGACGAGACCGACAAGGCCGACGTCGAGGTCGAGGGCCTGCTGCTGGAGGTGCTCAGCGACTTCCAGGTGACGATCCCCGAGCTCGGCACGATCAGCGCGACCCGCCGACCGCTGGTCTTCCTCACCTCCAACGCGACCCGCGAGCTGTCCGAAGCGCTCAAGCGACGCTGCCTCTACCTGCACCTGGACTATCCGGACGCCGACCGCGAGAAGGCCATCGTGCTGTCCCGGGTCCCCGAGGTGGCCGAGCGGCTCGCCGACCAGCTCGTACGGACCGTACGCGCGCTGCGGGCGCTGGAGCTGAAGAAGTCGCCGAGCATCGCGGAGTCCATCGACTGGGCGCGCACGCTCGTCGCGCTGGGCCTGGACACCCTGGACGAGCAGGCCGTGAAGGACACCCTCGGGGTCGTGCTGAAGCACGCCAGCGATCACGCCCGAGCCGCCACGGCGCTCAAGCTCAACTGATGGCGGTCAAGGGCGGCCTGCTCGGCAGGGAGATCGGGTTCTTCGACGCGCTACGGGCCGCCGGTGTCCCGGTCGCGCTGTCCGAGCTGCTCGACGCCACCCGGGCGATGGGCGTGGTCGACCTGCTCGACCGGGAGGCGCTGCGGCAGGCGTTTGCGGCGACCGCGGTCAAGCGGCCGAACCACCGGGCCACGTACGACCGGCTGTTCGACCTGTGGTGGCCGGCGGTGACCGGCGAGCCGACCCGGGGCGCGGCCGCAGAGCCCGGGGCGGCTGGCGACGACGATGCTCCGGACACCGACGCGCTGCGCGACGCGCTGCGCGACCTGCTGCTGAACGGCGACGAGGAAGCGTTGCGCCGCTTCACCCGCGAGGTCGTCAGCGACCTTGGCCGTGCCGACGCCTCGCCCGGCCGGCAGAACTGGTTCTCCTACCGGGTCCTGCGGGCGCTGTCGCCCGAGACCCTGGTCGCCTCGCTGCTCGACCGGCTGCTCCAGGGTCAGGAGCGCGACGGGCTCGCCGAGCGGGTCGCCCGGCAGACCGTGCAGGAGCGGATCCGGCAGTTCCAGGAGATGGTCGAGTCCGAGGTACGCCGTCGCCTTGCTGAGGACCGCGGAGTGGAACAGGTCAGCCGGACCGTGGTCCAGCCGCTGGCCGAGCAGGTCGACTTCCTGCGGGCCAGCCGCGAGGACATGGCCGAGCTACGCCGACAGGTCTTCCCACTGGCGCGCCGGCTCGCGACCCGGCTCACCGCCCGCCGGCGGCTCGGCCGCAGCGGCAAGCTGGATTTCCGGCGTACCGTCCGCGCCTCGCTGGGCACCGGTGGCGTCCCGATCGTCACCCACCACCGGCCGCACAAACCGCACAAGCCCGAGTTGACCGTCATCTGCGACGTCTCCGGCTCGGTGGCCGGCTTCGCGCACTTCACGCTCTTGCTGGCGTACGCGCTGCGCGAGCAGTTCACCAAGGTGCGGGCCTTCGCCTTCATCGACACCTGCGACGAGGTCACCCGTTTCTTCACCCCCGGCGGCGACGTGGCGGACGCTCTGGCGCGGATGTCGGCGGAGGCCGAGCTGGTCTGGTTCGACGGCCACAGCGACTACGGGCACTCGCTGGAGGAGTTCGCGACCCGCTACCCCGATGCGGTCGGCCCGCGCACCTCGCTGCTGATCCTCGGGGACGCCCGCAACAACTACCGGGCCACGGGGCTGGCGACGCTGAAGCGGCTGGTGGCGCAGTCGCGCCATGCCTACTGGCTCAACCCGGAGCCACAGGCCTACTGGAGCTCGGGCGACAGCGCGGTGGCGCAGTACGGCGAAGTGATCGAGATGGTCGAGGTACGCAATGCGGTCCAGCTCGAGGACTTCGTACAGCGGCTGCTCCCGCAGTAGTGGAGGTGCGTTCCGGGCGACGTATCGGGGTGATGGGCGGCACCTTCGACCCCGTCCATCAGGGTCACCTGTCGGCGGCGAATGAGGTTGCCACGCTGTTCGCGCTGGACGAGGTCGTTTTCGTCCCGACCGGCCAGCCCTGGCAGAAGGCCGACCGGCAGGTCAGCGCGGCTGAGGACCGCTACCTGATGACCGTTGTCGCAACAGCCTCGAACCCGCGCTTCTCGGTCAGCCGCATCGACATCGATCGGCCCGGGCCGACGTACACCGTCGACACCCTGCGCGACCTGCGTTCGGCGTACGGCGCGGGTAGCGCGCTGTTCTTCATCACCGGTGCCGACGCGCTCACGGCCATCCTGGGCTGGCGTGACGCCGCCGAGCTGTTCGCCCTGGCGCACTTCGTCGGTGTCAGCCGGCCCGGCTACGCGCCGGTCGACGTCGAGGGCTTCCCCGACGGCGCGGTCACCCTTGTACAGGTGCCCGCGCTGGCCATCTCCTCCACCGACTGCCGCGCCCGCGTGGGCCGCGGGCACCCTGTCTGGTACCTCGTACCGGACGGGGTGGTGCAGTACATCGAGAAGCGGCGCCTCTACCGCGTCGACGGCAGCGACCGATGAGCGAGCCGGTCGTCGGGGCCTCGCAGCCACCCGTCGACGGTCGCCGACGAGCGGTTCGGCGTCGCCATCGTCGACGCCAGCGCCGCCGTCGGGTTGTCGCTGCCCTTCTTGTCGCTGTGCTTGCCACGCTCCTGGTCACGGTCTACCTGGCTAGCCGCGAGCCGCCGCGACGCACAACCTTGAGCCGGACGACGCAGCTGCTCAGCCAGTCGCTTGCACGTCACCACCCGCGGGTCTAACCGGGCCTGGCTGGCCGCCCTGGCCGGCTCCGCATGAACGCGCTTCAGGCTGGTTTGGAGACCGGGCGGTCGATGTCGCACCTCAGCCCGGCTCACAGCCGTGGCGGGCTCGTCCTGCACGGACTGCGCGGCGCCGCGCCCATTAGCCTGGAGAGCACTATCCGGCTGAGAGAGGACCATCCTGTGCCCGCCTCTGAGCGCGCCGTCGAGCTGGCGCTGGCCGCAGCACAGGCCGCTGCGGACAAGCTCGCCGTCGATATCCTGCTGCTCGACGTCAGCGAGCAGCTCGTGATCACCGACGTCTTCGTGCTTGCCAGCGCCCCCAGCGACCGGCAGGTCAAGGCCGTCGTCGACGAGGTCGAGGACCGCCTGCGCAGCCTGGGTGCCAAGCCGGTCCGTCGCGAGGGAGCCCAGGAGGGTCGTTGGGTGCTGCTGGACTTCGCCGAGGTTGTCGTGCACGTACAGCACGAGCAGGAGCGGGTCTTCTACGCCCTTGAGCGCCTGTGGAAAGACTGCCCGGTCATCCCGTTCGTCGACCGCGACGCCGAACGCTCGGTCGGCCGCACCCAGGTCGCTCCCTGAGCGTTTCCGCCGTGGCGCCGCGCCGCGTCGTCCTGCTGCGCCACGGTCGTACCGGCGACAACGCGGGCGGTCGGATCCAAGGCCAGCTGGACACCCCCCTGGACGACGTCGGGCGCGCTCAGGCCCGCGTGGTCGCCCCGCTGCTCGCCGCCGCCCGGCCCGCGGTGGTCCTGTCCAGCGACCTGTCCCGCGCGCGCGACACGGCGACACCGCTGGCCGCGGCAGCGGGCGTCCCGCTGCGCTGCGACCCCCGGTTGCGCGAGCTGGACCTCGGTCGCTGGCAGGGGTTGACCAGCGAGCAGGCCCAGGAGCGCTATCCGCGGGAACACGCGGCCTGGCGCGACGGCGTCGACGTCCCGCGCGGCGGTGGGGAGACGTATCTGCAGGCGGGAACCCGTGCTGTGGCGGCTATTCGCGAGGCGCTTGCGGAGGTCCCCGCCGCCGGCCTGCTGGTGGCGGTCACGCACGGCGGCACCGCCCGCGGCGCCCTGTGCGTGCTGCTCGAGGTCGAGCCACCTCAGTGGTGGCGTTTCGCGGGCCTGGCCAACACATGCTGGACGGTGCTCGTGGAGCATCGACACGGATGGCGGCTCGAGGCGCTCGGTGCGGGTCCCGGCGGCCTGGTTGATCCGGCGTCGTGGGCAGGGCCGCCCCGTGAGGCAGCCCTGTAAGGTGCTGGAAGCACGCGGGGCTGTGGCGCAGCTGGTAGCGCACCACACTGGCAGTGTGGGGGTCAGGGGTTCGAGTCCCCTCAGCTCCACCCGGAAAGCGCATCAGGGCCGTGATCACCGATCAGGGCCCTGTTTGCTGTCCTATCCCGAGCGCACCGCACCGAACACACCCGCAGCCGCAATGGAAGACACCGATCCGCGTCTGTCATGAACGATGCAGTCTCGCCGAAGCCGGTCCAGCGGAACTGCCCGGCGGCCCGTGGGGGCCCGCCAGCCGCAAACAGTCGGTCCGCCCTGACGGAAGTGCGCGCTCACAGGGCAGCCTCAGTGCGCCAGGTCGGACACGGTGGTGAAGGTAGGGGGCCGCGCCGCTCCGGATCAGGCACTCGAGCCAGCAGCGTCGGCCGGCCCGCGGGCCATCGCGGGGCCAGCCAAGGTTGTCGGGAAGCCGGCGGACCGCCGCAGGCCGCCCCGACGCGACGTCGAGGATGGCCGCAGGACACTTCGCTGGCTACGCACTGACGCGTCGCGCTGGACGCGCCCAGGCTCCGATCACGCCGGTCGGGCACGGGGCCGCGCGCGAGTTGACTCACCGGGCGCCGCCGCGTAGGTTATCCGAGTTACCCCGGATCGGGCCGTGAGGCTTGTGGTGGTGTGTGTCTGGTTCTTGAGAACTCAACAGCGTGCTGAAAGTCAGTGCCAAGTTTT
>JAYVYM010000127.1:0-3572 GCA_043784245.1 Frankiales bacterium | reverse complement strand
TGTCGCGGCCGGCCCTCGACCGACAGCTTCGTCGAGCGCACCGGTGATCACGCCCGTCACACCGCCCACGAAGCGGCTGCCCGCCTTGCTTGCGGCGAGGAACGGCACCCTGAGTGCCATGTGGCTCGGCGACGGCCTTGCTACGGGTCGGGGTGCGAGCACCAGCGCACACGGCTTCCGCCCCCTCATGCGCGAACGACTGCGGGGCGACGGCCCGCTCAAGGAGGTCAGTGCCGTTTCCGACGGGACCCTGGCCGGGGTCAGGCGCCTACCGACTGGCCTCGCTCTGGCTGTCGTGGAACTCGGCAGCCAGGACGTGTCCGACACCCCGGTCGCGGACTTCCGTGCCAAGTACGCCGAGCTACTGATCGGGGTACGTACGGTCTCGCCCGGCGCTGTCCTGGTGTGCGCCGGCGTGTGGGAGCCGACCGGGATCGCCAGCCGCTACGACGACGCGGTCCGGACAGCCTGCACAGCTGTCGGTGGCACCTTCATCGCCTTGAGTGACATCTATGACCGCCGGGACACGCACGCCGCTGACCCGCTGCTGCCCAACGACACCGGTCACGCTGCCATCGCGGCCAGGATGCTGAACACGCTCGGGGTGTGACCGGCGAACGTCGCGTGACCTCCCCGCCCCAGTGCCTCGCAACAGGGATCAGTTGCACGGAGACCCGGCGCTCGTCGGATTGCCGGCATCGACGGAGGCGCCGGTCTCGAGGACGATGTTGCCGGTCCGGTGCCAACCGTCCGTCGGAGCGCCCCGCGGGTACCAGACGCCCCAGAAGCCGACGCAGCCGAAGTACCGAGTCGAGAAGACGTTGTCCGTCACCCAGATGTTGGTCACGGAGTAGCCGCCAGCAGGGCTGGACTCCGAGGGGCTGTAATCCTCGGCGTACACAGCGAACCCGCTGCCAGCGATGAGGTTGTGGTCGACGAGGATGTTGTCGCTGGACGCGCGGCCGTCCCAGATCGCGATGCCCGCGTCCTGCTCCTGGGGTATGTCGAACGTGTTGTGCCGCAGCACGCCGTTCCTGGCTCCCTCGGTCTGGTAGCCGTCGATGTGGCCGTTCGCGGCCTGAGTCGTGAACCCGTGGAAGTAGTTGTCCTCGATGCGGAAGTTGTCACCGCTGCCGGCGACGCCCTCCTGGGTCGCCCAGGAGAACATCCCGTCGTTCACACCCGAGCAGTCGTTGCCGGTTGCGACCAGGCTGCTGCCCTCGTGCCAGACGCAGGCATGCGTCGCGTTCTGTCCGTCAAGCCGGTTGTGGTCCACTGTCGCGCTCGCACCGGGCGTCACGTTGACGACACCGCTGCCGCCCGCACCGCCGGCGCTGTTGGAGATCCAGCTGTTGCGCACCACGACGTTCTTGGCCTGGATCCGCAGGCCTCCGGTGATGCGCCAGCCATCAACGACGGTGCCGTCCGTGGTGACGGTGTAGCCACCCGCCACCGTCCTCGAGAAGCTCGCGCCCGCCGGATAGCCCGTGTTGGCCGGCCCTGCCCAGCCGCAGGACTCCAGCGCTGCCCACACCTTGGACGTTCGGCAGTCCGGGTTGGGCGGCGGCGTGGTCGGGCTGCCGGTGGGTGTCGGGGTGGGGGAACTGGTCGGGGTCGCCGTAGGGGTGGGGCTGGCTGTGGCGGTCGGGCTGGCCGTAGGCGTTGCCGTCGCAGTCGGACCCGGTGTCGGCGCCGTCGTCGTCGTCGGGCCCACGACCGCGTCGACCCAGTAGTTCGTCGAGGAGTAGCTGCTTGTCGGAAAGCCACTGGCGATCCCGTATCGGTAGACCCCGTTGCTGCCCGACGGCGCGGTGAGCGATCCCCGGGCGCGCGCGGTCGTGAAGTAGCCCGAGTTCGCGGCGTAGTGACCGGCGTCGGTGTGGTAGGAGACGACATAGGTGACGCCCGCGGCGATGGGCACCGGGGAGGCGAAGGAGGCCGACTGCCACCCGCTGTTGGTCTCCCCCGAGAACGTCACGGCCGCGAGGCGCGCACCGCTACTGCTCCACAGGCTGCCGGTGTGCGTACCCGTGTTGCCGGTCCCCTTGTAGAACCGCACTGACATCACGGTTCCCGGTGCCGAACTGCGGAACTTCACGCCTAGCTCGACCGGCTGGGCGTCGGTCACCGACGCCACCTGCGGAACGGCGCTCGTCGACCACAACGTCGATACTGTGGCCGCTCCGATGGCGGCCGGGGCGAGGGCCGCCAGCCCGCCAGCGGCGACGGCCAGCCCGCCCAGCGTTGCCGTGGCCCTGAGGGCCTTGCGGCGCCACGCGGACAGACCAACGTTCCGCCTGTCCGGAGACTGACTCAGCATCACGGTGGCTCATCTCGGGTCGGGGCTCTGGGTCGCTCCCTCGTGACTTCGGCTGGAGTTGGGCGCGGCTGAACCCCCGCTCCGGGGACCAGGAGGAGGCACGGCCACGCGCACCCTGTGTCGAGGGGTCGTGACCAGGTCGCCACCGGTCAGGCGGGCAGGTCCCCTGGATGCGCGGGGCAGGATTGGCAGGTGCCGGCTACCCGCTCCGCACCGCAGACACAGACCTCACCGACGACCCGTCCCGGGTTGCCGACAACCAGCGCGTACGGAGGCACGTCGGTCGTCACCACGGCACCGGCGGCGACGAAGGCGTACGCACCGATCTCCAGCCCGCACACCACCGTCACGTTCGCACCCAGCGTGGCACCCCGTCGGACCACTGTCGTCTGCAGGTCGTTCCCTGAGCGCTTGATGTGGGCGCGGGGCCTCAGGTCGTTGGTGAAGACCACGGCCGGGCCCAGGAACACGTCGTCCTCCACCGTGACCCCGCTCCAGATGAGGACGGCGTTCTTCACGGTGACCCGATCCCCGAGGACAGCGCCGGTCTCGATGAAGGCGTGGTCACAGACGTTGCAGTCCTCGCCGACCACGGCGCCAGGCATGACGTGCGCGAAGGCCCAGATTCTCGTCCCCCGACCCACCCGCTCGCTCTCACAGAGACCCCGCGGGTGGATGAAGACCCCGTCCTCCGTCACTGGGTCCGCCCTGCCCGCACCACTGAGCGTCACGGGTTCGTCGTGGCCTGCGCGGTGGGTCGCAGCGCGGTCTGCTCTGCCAGCAGCACCTCGGCGATCCGCCCGCCGGCACGGCCGTCCCAGAGCTCGGGGCACCGGGCGACGGGTGGCGCGGCAAGCGTCTCGAGCGCCGCCTCGACGATACGAGCCGGCTCCCGCCCGACCAGCCGGTTCGTGCCCTCGGTCACGGTGATCGGCCGCTCGGTGTTGTCGCGCAGCGTCAGGCAAGGGATGCCCAGGGCGGTCGTCTCCTCCTGCACGCCTCCCGAGTCGGTCAGCACCACCCGCGCACCGGCCTGCAGCGCGATGAAGTCGAGGTAACCGGCCGGTGGCACGAACCGGATGCGGGATCCCGGCTGCTGCGCGGCTTCGAGCACTGCCGCCGTACGCGGGTGGACGGGGAAGACCAGGGGGCAGTGGCGGGCCACCTGCTCGAGCGCGTCGAGCAGCTGTCCGAGCAGTGCAGGCTCGTCGACGTTGGCGGGGCGGTGGAGGGTGACGACGCCGTACTCCCC
>JAYVYM010000126.1:0-23050 GCA_043784245.1 Frankiales bacterium | reverse complement strand
CGTACGCATCCGCGCGAGCTGCTCCTCCCCGAACAGGTCGCTGTTGCCGGCCCGGCCGTCGACGTGCAGCGACACCACGTCGGACTCCGCGAGCAGCTCCTCCAGAGTCCCGCAGCGGCGGGCGTTGCCGAGCGCGAGCTTGTCGGCCGAGTCGTAGAACAGCACCGACATGCCGAGCGCCTCGGCCAGAACGGACAGCTGGCTGCCGATGTTGCCGTAGCCGACGATGCCGAGCCGGCGGCCACGCACCTCGTGGCTGCCGACGGCGGACTTGTCCCACACTCCGGCGTGCATGTCGGCGTTCTTGACCGTCAACCGCCGGGTCAGCGCGATGATCTCCGACAGCGCGAGCTCCACGACGCTGCGGGTGTTGGAGAAGGGCGCGTTGAACACTGCCACGCCGGCCGCCGAGCAGGCCGCCAGGTCGATCTGGTTGGTGCCGATGCAGAAGGCCCCGACGGCCAGGAGCGAACCGGCGCTCTCGACGGCCCGCGCCATCAGCTGAGTGTTGGAGCGCAGCCCCAGCACGCTCACCCCGGCGAGCGCGGCTACCAGGTCGTCCTCACCGAGGGCCCCGGCAACCCGCTCCACGTCGAAGCCGCCCTCACGCAGCGTGAAGGCCGCGTCGTCGTGGATGCTCTCGAGCAGCAGCGCGCGCGGCCGGACGGCTGCGTCGAGCGTGGACATCGGGCACCGTTCTGTTGTCCGGCAGGGGTGGGCCCGACGCTACCGGGGGCAGCCGCAACGTCCTGGGCTCGGCAGCCGGCCGGCTCCGGTGCTCGCCGGCGACGACCGCGAGCTGGGTGCGGCTGGACCGGGCCCGCTCGGGCCCTGGCCGCTCAGACGCCGGCGTCCATCGGGCGCCGGGCCCGCAGCGGGAGCCAGACGGCGAGCCCCATCAGGGCCATCGCCAACGGCACGTGCACCGCCGTGAGGGTGTTCTGACCGGCGTCCCTGATGAGACCACCGAGGTAGGACTCGAGCACGAGCACGGCGGTGAGCACCGCCGAGCCGCCCCACAGGTCGGTGCGCCCGCGCAGCTTGACGAAGGCGACCACGGTGGCCGCACCGGCCAGCAGGATCGCGAGCTCGCCACCGCGGGCGTGCATGGTGATCCAGCTGCCGGCGGCCCCGCGCTCACCGTCGTGCTCCAGGAAGAGCCCGGCCCATAGTCCCTGCAGCAGGATCAGCAGCGCGCTGCCGCCGAGCAACAGCCGGACGGCGCGAAGGGGCCCGCCGGTGGAAGTGGTGGTGGTGGCAGGTTCACGCCCGGGCCTCGTGGTCGTCGTGCTCGTCATGGGCTGCTCCTGGAGGGCTCAAGGGTCGACTGGCTCGGTGATCGACGGCTTACTTGACCACCCTGTGCCCCGTTTTGCTCGGCGCACCCTGAACGTCACCGGAACGCTGCCTGATCCAACTAAATCGTCACCTGGCGGACATCTGGCCGTCACGCTGAGGTCACCTACGGCAGCTTTCAGTCAGGTGCCGAGGTCGCCGTGGTAGACGTCCGCCCAGTCGCGCTGCTCGACGTCGAGCTCCAACCCCGGGTCCTCGATGGTCACGTGGCTCATGGCGGTGCTGGGCAGCGCGCCGTGCCAGTGCCAGCCGCCGGGCGGGCTCGACGCGACGTCGCCGGCACGCAGGACGTGGACGCCGCCCTCGTCGGCGACCACGCCGGTGCCGCTGACAACGACGATGTGCTGGCCCTGGGTGTGCCGGTGAGGGCGGGTACGCGCCCCGGCCGCGAAATGCACCGCCTTGCTGGTGAGGCCGGGCAGCAGGCACGGCAGTTTCTGCACGCGCACACCGGAGGGGTCTTCGAACAGTGCCTGCAGCGCCTCGGGGACGGCTGCGCCCAGGTTGGCGTCGGGGGTCGCGAACTCGTCCACAGCTGCTCCGCGCTTGTCTGTGCGCCTCCGGCGCCGCGTAGTCGCGTGCCGCTTGTGCCGCGGCAGACAGTAGGGCGCGATAGCGTGCGCGACACCCTGAGCCCGCTGAAGGAGCACCCCTTGCGTCGACCTGCGACCGGCCGACTCAGGCTGATGACCGCCCTGGCGGTCGCCGGCCTGGGCCTGACAGCCTGCGGCTCCAGCAACAGCACGTCGAGCACCCAGCCGGCCCTCAGCGGCTCGGCCACCTCGGCCGCGCCGAAGAGCGACGTCAAGGTCGGCCTGGCGTACGACGTCGGCGGCCGAGGCGACCGGTCCTTCAACGACTCCGCCGCAGCCGGCCTGGACAAGGCCGTGAAGCAGCTCGGTGTCACCAAGCAGGAGCTCAGCCCCAACGCCTCCGGCAGCGACCGCGGCGACAACCTGCGCAAGCTCGCCGAGGGGGGCTACAACCCGATCGTCGCAGTCGGCTTCTCCTACGCCGCCTCCCTGAAGACGGTCGCCACGAGCTTCCCGCAGACGACGTTCCTCATCATCGACGACTCGTCGGTGACGCTGCCCAACGTGCGGTCGCTGGTCTTCGCCGAGGAGCAGGGCTCCTACCTCGTCGGCGCCGCAGCGGCGCTGAAGAGCACCGCCGGCAACGTCGGCTACATCGGCGGCGTCGAGACGCCGCTGCTGAAGAAGTTCGAGGCGGGCTTCAAGGCCGGTGCCGAGAAGGCCAAGCCAGGGATAAAGACGCAGGTCAAGTACCTCTCGCAGCCGCCGGACTTCTCCGGCTTCGGCAGCCCCGACAAGGGCCGCGAGACCGCCAACGGCATGTATGACGCCGGCGCAGATGTCGTGTACGCGGCCGCCGGCGGCTCCGGTATCGGCGTCTTCCAGGCCGCGAAGGCCAAGGGCAAGAAGGCCATCGGCGTCGACAGCGACCAGTACCTGTCGGTCGGTGACCCGACCCTGCAGCCGGTAATCCTCACGTCCATGCTCAAGCGCGTCGACAACGCCGTCTTCAAGGCCCTGCAGGAGGTCACCTCCAAGCAAACCATTCCGGCGGTGTCGACCTTCGACCTGGCGAGCGACGGCGTCGGCTACGCGACCTCGGGCGGTTTCGTCGACGACATCAAGGGCCAGCTCGACGGCTACGCAACGCAGATCAAGAGTGGCGCCATCACCGTCCCCACCACGCCGTAGGCGCCGATGCCCGACCCCACCGCCACCCCGGTCGTCGAGCTGGTCGGCATCACCAAGCGCTTCCCCGGTGTGGTCGCCAACCGTGACGTGTCGCTGCGGGTGGACGCCGGCGAAGTGCACGCGGTCGTCGGGGAGAACGGCGCCGACAAGTCCACCCTCATGAAGATCATGTACGGCATGCAGCGCCCCGACGAAGGGACGATCAACGTCGACGGGGTCGCGGTGCGCTTCGCCGGCCCTGCGGACGCCATCGCGGCGGGCATCGGCATGGTGCACCAACACTTCATGCTCGCCGACAACCTGACGGTGCTGGAGAACGTCGTGCTCGGCGCCGGGCCGACCCGGTGGGGGCGCCTGGACCGAACAGCCGCGCGGGCCCGGATCCGCGAGCTGTCCAGGCAGTACGGGCTCGACGTCGACCCGGACGTGCTCGTCGAGCATCTCGGGGTCGGTGACCGCCAGCGCGTCGAGATCCTGAAGGTGCTCTACCGGGGTGCCCGGGTGATCGTGCTCGACGAGCCCACCGCCGTGCTGGTGCCGCAGGAGGTCGACGCGCTGTTCGCTTCGCTGGTGGGGCTGCGCGCCCAAGGGCTGGCAGTGGTCTTCATCAGTCACAAGCTCGACGAGGTGCTGCGGGTCGCCGACACGGTCACCGTGCTGCGGGCGGGGACCACCGTCGGCACGGTCCCGGCGGTGGGCACCACGGCCAAACAGCTTGCGCGGCTGATGGTCGGCCGCGACCTGCCGAGTCCGCAGACCCGTGACTCCACCGTCACCACGGTGGTCGAGCTGACCGTCGAGCACCTGACCGTACGCAACCCCGACGGACGCACCACTGTCGACGACGTGAGCCTGCAGGTGCACCGCGGGGAGGTCGTCGGCATCGCCGGCATCGAGGGCAACGGCCAGGTCGAGCTGGTCGAGGCGCTGCTCGGCCTACGGGCCGCGACCGGCAGCGTGCGGCTCGGCGAGCGCGACATCACCGGGTGGTCGACCCGCCGCCGGCGCGAGGCAGGCATCGGCTTCATCCCCGAGGACCGGCAACGGCAAGGCCTGCTGCTGTCGGCGTCGCTGTGGGAGAACCGGGTGCTCGGTCACCAGGGTCAGCCCCCCGCCCGGCGTGGCCCCTGGATCGACCGGCGCGCCGCCCGTGCCGACACCGAGCGGATCGTGCGTGAGTACGGCGTTCAGACGCCGGGCGTGCTGGTGCCGGTCTTCGCGCTGTCCGGCGGCAACCAGCAGAAGCTCGTGGTCGGCCGCGAGATGAGCAGCAACCCGACGCTGCTCATCGCCAGCCACCCGACCCGCGGCGTCGACGTGGGTGCGCAGGCCGCGGTCTGGGACCACCTGCGTACCGCTCGGGCAGCCGGCCTGGCCGTCCTGCTGGTGTCGGCCGACCTCGAGGAGCTGATCGGCCTGTCCGACGTGCTGCTGGTGATGCTGCGCGGCCGCCTGGTCGCCCGGGTGGACCCCGCGCACGCCACCCCCGAGCTGCTCGGCGAGGCCATGACCGGCGCCGCCGCCTGAGCACCGTGACACTTAAACCGTGACATGAAAACCGTGACATGAGCACTGGGCTGCAGGCGCCCGCCGCCTCGACCGCGGAGCCGCCCCGGCGGACGCCCCGTCAGCTCGGCCGCCGGCTGGCACTCGCCGTCGCGGCCCCCGTCGCGGCCGCCGTCGTCGCGCTCCTGATCAGCTCCGCCGTGCTCGCGGCCAGCGGCAACGACCCGCTGCAGGTCTACCGGACGATGTTGGACTCGGGCACACAGACCCGTTCGCTGCTGATCACCGTCAACAACGCGGTGCCGCTGTACCTGGCCGGGGTCGCGGTGGCGATCGGCTTCCGGACGGCGCTGTTCAACATCGGCGTGGAGGGTCAGTACCAGCTCGCAGCCTTGTTGGCGGCGGCAGCCGGGGCCGCCGTCGACCTCCCGCCGGTACTGCACGTCGCCCTGGTGCTGGTCGTCGCGGTCACGGTGGGCGCGACGTGGGCCGGGGTCGCCGGCGTCCTCAAGGTGACCCGCGGGGTCAGCGAGGTGATCTCAACGATTATGCTCAACGTCATCGCGGCCGGTCTCGCCGCGTACCTGCTGGCCGAGCACCTGCAGGAAAAAGTGCTCGGCAGCAACAACAGTGCAACCCCGCCGCTGCCCAGGAGCGCGCAGTTCCCGACGTTGGACCCACTGCTGCGGACGCTCGGCGTGCAGGTGCCACAGGGCACCAGCCTCGGCGGGTTCGTGGTGGTCGCGGTGCTGGTCGGCATCGGGTACGGGGTGCTGATCGGCCGCAGCCGGTTCGGCTTCGAGCTCAAGGCGACCGGGCTCAACCCGGCGGCGGCGGTGGCGAGCGGTGTGGACGCCAAGCGCACGGTGCTGCTGACGATGCTCGTCTCGGGCGGGATCGCCGGGCTGGTCGGCATGCCGCAGCTGCTCGGCGGCTCGGCGCACGCCTACGGGCTGGACTTCACCGCCGGTCTGGGCCTGACGGGCATCGGGGTTGCACTGCTGGGCCGCAACTCCCCCGTTGGCATCGCGTTCGCGGCGCTGCTGTTCGCGTTCCTGGAGCGCTCCTCGTCGTCCCTGCAGTTCATCAACGTCCCGCGGCAGATCTACGTGATCATGCAGGGGTCGATCGTGCTGTCGGTGGTCGTGGCGTACGAGACGGTGCGCCGGCTGGGTGTCGCGCAGGCCGAGCGGGCTGTCCGGCTCGCGGTCGAACCGGCAGCCAGGTGACGGCTCTGGAGGCCCCGGCGAGCCAGGCAACGCGGCGCCGCGGATCGCTGCCGACCGGGCCGCGCGGACTGCTGCTCGGCGGTCTCGGCCTGCTCGTGCTGCTCTCGGCCGTGCGGGTCATCTCGGGCGCGAACGACATCACCTCCAGCGGCACCGTCGGCGCCGCGCTGCGACTCGCCGTGCCGATCGGGTTGGCCGGGCTCGGCGGCATGTGGGCCGAGCGCGCCGGCATCGTCAACATCGGGCTCGAGGGGATGCTGATCCTGGGTACCTGGTTCGGCGCATATGCCGGCTACCAGTACGGCCCGTGGGTGGGCATCGCCGCCGCCGTGCTCGCCGGCGCCGCTGGCGGGCTGCTGCACGCCGTTGCGACCGTGACCTTCGGGGTCGACCACGTCGTGTCCGGAGTCGCGATCAACCTGCTCGGCGCCGGCGTCGCGCAGTACCTGTCGTCGGTCGCGTACGGGGACGGCTCGATCCCCGGTGCGGGCCCCACGCAGTCGGCGATCGTGCGGCCGGTGCCGTCGATCAGCCTGCCGGTGCTGTCCAGCGGTCCGGACCTGCTCGGCCACCTCGAACGCACTCACCTACCCGCCGTGGGCGACCTGGCCGGAATACTCCGCGGCCTGACCGCCGACGTCTCGATGCTGACGTTGCTGGCCGTCCTGCTCGTGCCGCTCAGCGTCGCCGTCCTGTGGCGCACCGCATTCGGGCTGCGGCTGCGGTCGGTCGGTGAGAACCCGGTCGCCGCGGAGTCGCTCGGCGTCGCTGTCTACCGGCTCAAGTACATCGCGGTGACCACCAGCGGCGCGCTGGCCGGCCTGGGCGGTGCGTCACTGGTGATCGGTTCGATCTACCGCGAGGGGCAGACCGCCGGCCGCGGCTTCATCGGGTTGGCCGCCGTCATCTTCGGCAACTGGCGCCCTGGCGGGCTCGCGGCCGGCGCCAGCCTGTTCGGCTACGCCGACGCGTTGCAGCTGCGCGCAGGCAGCGCGGTCCGGGCGCTGCTGCTGCTCGTCGCGCTGCTGCTGATCGTGGTCGCGGTACGCCAGGCGGTGCGCCGGCGGCTGCCGCTCGCGCTCGCCGGGCTGCTGCTCGGCGTCGCCTTCTTCCTCTGGTACCTGGTCGTGAACACCGTGCCCAACCAGCTGGTCGGATTCACCCCGCACCTGGTCACGCTGCTGGTGCTGGCCGTCGCCTCCCAGCGGCTGCGGCCGCCCGCCGCCGACGGCCTGCCGTACCGCCGCGGGCAGCAGACATGAGGAGCGGGCCCGACTGGGCTGCGCTGCGGTCAGCCGCGGTCGCCGCCGCGGGCTCGGCGTACGCGCCGTACAGCCGGCTGCAGGTCGGCGCCGCCGCGATCGTCGACGACGGCCGGCTGCTGAGCGCCTGCAACGTCGAGAACGCCTCGTACGGCCTCACGCTGTGCGCCGAGTGCGGGCTCGTCTCGGCGCTGCACGCCTCCGGAGGTGGCCGGCTGGTGGCGCTGGCCTGCCGGTCCGGCGCCGGCGAGCTGCTGATGCCGTGCGGTCGCTGCCGACAGCTGCTGTGGGAGCACGGCGGGGCCGAGCTGCTGGTCGACACCCCGCGCGGAGTGCTGCCCATGACCGAGGTGCTGCCTGACGCCTTCGGTGCGGGCGACCTGCCATGAATGCCGTCGAGGTGATCACCAGGAAGCGCGACGGTGGCGAGCTTTCCGGCGCTGACATCGCCTGGGTGCTGTCGGCGTACGTCCGCGGCGAGGTGGCGCCGGAGCAGATGAGCGCGCTGCTGATGGCGGTGGTGTGGCGCGGGATGACGCCGCGCGAGGTCTCGGCCTGGACCACCGCAATGGTCGACAGCGGCGAGCGGCTGGACCTGGCCGGCACCGGCCGGCCGGTCGTCGACAAGCACTCCTCGGGAGGCGTCGGCGACAAGGTCAGCCTGGTCGTCGCGCCACTGGTCGCCTCGCTCGGCGTCGCCGTCCCCAAGCTGTCCGGCCGCGGCCTGGGTCACACCGGCGGAACCCTGGACAAGCTCGAGAGCATCCCCGGCTGGCGAAGCAACCTGAGCACGCAGGAGTTCCTCGCGCAGCTGCGCGACGTCGGTGCGGTCATCGCCTCGGCCGGGGCGTCACTGGTGCCCGCCGACAAGCAGCTGTACGCGCTTCGCGACGTCACCGCGACCATCGAGTCGATCCCGCTGATCGCCAGCAGCATCATGAGCAAGAAGATCGCGGCTGGTGCGGGCGCCGTGCTGCTGGACGTCAAGGTCGGCCGCGGGGCGTTCATGAAGGAGCTGGGCCCGGCCCGCGAGCTGGCCCGCACGATGGTCCAGCTCGGCGCCGACGCCGGCGTACGCACGGTCTGCCTGCTCACCTCGATGCAGGCGCCGCTGGGCCGCGCCGTCGGCAACGCGCTCGAGGTCGCCGAGGCCGTCGACGTGCTGTGCGGCGGCGGCCCGGCCGACCTGGTCGGAGTCTGTCTGGCGGTCGCCACCGAGATGCTGGCCCTCGGCGGCGCGCCGCAGGACCCGGCTGCCGCGCTGGAGGACGGGCGCGCGCTCGCCGTCTGGGAGCAGATGGTGGCCGCCCAGGGCGGTGACCCGCACGCCGCGCTGCCGCGGGCCGCGCTGACCACCGTCGTCACGTCGCCGCGCGAGGGGTTTTTGGTGGGCGTCGACGCGCTCGCCGTCGGTACCGGCGCATGGCGGCTCGGCGCCGGCCGTACCCGCAAGGAGGACGACGTGGACCCTGGCGCGGGCGTCGTGCTCGCCGTGGGCCTGGGCGATCGGGTGGTGGCAGGCCAGGTGCTGGCCACGCTGCACGCGTCGACGGCCGAGCGGCTCGAGCAGGGCCGGGCCACAGTGGAGCAGGCGTTCGAGATCGCAGACCTACCCGTGGCGAGCCCGCCGCTGGTCCTTTCGAAGGTGGACTGACATGAGGCTCAAGATGCTCACGACCGACCAGCGGGCGTCCTACGATCGCGACGGTTTCCTTGTCCTGCCGGACCTGATACCGGCCCGGGACTGCGCGGCGCTCGTCGAACGCGCGGCGGAGATCGCCGCGCAGGCACCTGCCGAGAAGTCGGTGTTCACCACCACCGAGCAGGATCGGGTGTCGGACAGGCGGTTCCTCGCCAGCGGTCCGCTCATCACCTGCTTCACCGAGCCCGACGGCGTCACGCTGGCCAAGATCGGCCATGCGCTGCACGACCTGGACCCGGTCTTCGCTGAGCTGTCGCACCGTCCGGTGCTCGCCGAGGTGCTCGCGGACGTCGGGCTGGTCGAGCCGCTGCTGCTGCAGTCGATGTACCTGTGCAAGGCCGCACTGTCGGGCGGGGAGGTGGGCAGCCACCAGGATGCGACCTTCCTGTGGACCGACCCGGTCACCGTCACCGGACTGTGGCTGGCGCTCGAGGACGCGACCGTCGACAACGGCTGCCTGTGGGCGCTTCCCGGCGGCCACCGCACCGTGCCGCTGGCACAGCGCTTCCGGCGCCTCGGCGGCGACGCCGACGGGACCGAGTTCGAGGACCTGCGCGACGTCGATGTCCCTGCAGCGGGCTGGGTTCCCCTGGAGGCACGGGCCGGCACGGTCGTGGTGCTGCACGGGCTGCTCCCGCACCGCAGCAGCCCCAACACCAGCCCGCGCTCGCGCAACGCGTACTCCCTGCATGCGGTCGAGGCGAGCGCCCATTACCCGGCCGACAACTGGCTGCAGCGGCCGGCCTACCTGCCGGCGCGGGGGTTCTGAGGTGCTACCCACCCCCGAGCAGGTACGTCTCGCACCCAAAGTGCTGCTGCACGACCACCTCGACGGTGGCCTGCGCCCCGCCAGCATCATCGAGCTGGCGGCCGACGCCGGCCACGACCTGCCGACGACCGACGCCGAGGCGCTCGGCCGGTGGTTCCGCGAGAGCGCCGACTCCGGGTCGCTACCCGCGTACCTGGAGACCTTCCGGCACACCGTAGGAGTCATGCAGACCCGCGAGGCGCTGATCCGGGTGGCTCGCGAGTGCGCCGAGGACCTGGCAGCCGACGGCGTCGTGTACGCGGAGGTGCGCTTCGCCCCCGAACTGCACCTCGAGGGAGAACTCACGCTGCCCGAGGTCGTGGAGGCGGTACAGGAGGGCTACCGGCAGGGCTGCTCCGGGCGGCCGATCCGGGTCGTCGGCCTGCTGACAGCGATGCGGCACGCCGCCCGGTCGCTGGAGATCGCTGAGCTCGCGGTCCGCTACCGACCTCGCGGCGTGGTCGGGTTCGACATCGCCGGCGCCGAAGCGGGCTTCCCGCCCTCACGCCACCTCGCGGCGTTCCAGCACATGCAGCGGGCCAACGGGCACTTCACGATCCACGCCGGCGAGGGCTTCGGGCTACCGAGCATCTGGGAGGCGCTGCAGGAGTGCCACGCCGACCGGCTCGGCCACGGCGTACGCATCGTCGACGACATCGAGGTCGACACCGACGGCCGGGCCACCCTCGGGCCGCTGGCGCAGTACGTCCGGGACTGCCGGATACCCCTCGAGCTGTGCCCGACCAGCAACGTGCAGACCGGGGCCGCGTCGTCGGTCGCCGAGCACCCGATCGGCCTGCTGCGCCGCCTGCAGTTCCGGGTCACGGTCAACACTGACAACCGGCTGATGAGCGGAGTCACCGTGAGCTCGGAGTTGTCCGCGCTCGTCGACGCCTTCGGCTACGGCTGGGACGACCTGCGCTGGCTGACCATCAACGCGATGAAGAGCGCCTTCTCGCCCTTCGACGAGCGGCTGCGCCTCATCGATGAGGTCATCAAGCCCGGGTACGCGGCTTTGGCTGCGCTCTGAGGAGCAGCCATCGGGGTGGTCAGGAGTGCTGTCGCAGCCGTTAATGCGTATCTCTCCCAACGGGGATACTTTCGTCGGGCCTTTCCCGGCGATCAGGGCGAAGGCTGGGGCTAGGTTGCCGTCCCGGGGACGCCACCTTGGGCGCGCCGATCTCGGGCGGCTAGTCGGCGAAATCTACCGTACTGGCGTGTAGCCCGGATAATAAGCACGAGAACGGCGGTGAATAGCCCGAGGATAAGGGTCCACGCAGGCAGGTCGGACCCGTCGGTTCTCGGCTGAAGGACGGCCACGAGGACCGCAACACCCGCGAGCAACAGCATCCCGGCAACGCAGGACTTGGTCAGTTCCCAGTACTCATCGATGGTGTCTTTGCTGTATTTACCGCGGAAGCTCCCAGTGGTCATAGCTGCCACCTCAGCATGCCTGGCTAGCAGGGGGCGAGCCGCCCCCTGCCCCGCCGGCCTCGCCGCCGGACAGGAGCTCGTTGGTGGTCTTGGCCGCAAGCGCGAAACCGAGCAGTCCCGCGAAGTTGTCGATCCCGGCGTTCAGGCCGTCCGCGACTGGTGCCGCAAGGCGACCGGCTTTGGCCGCTCCAGAAAGGCCAAAAGCGATTCCCCCAGCAGCGGGCCCAACTGCGTCGAGTGCGAGGCCGGTCGTGTCGTAGTGGCCGGTGTACGCGCCATAGCCGACGTCGGCGGCTATGGCGACGGCGCCTGCGCCAAGTGCAAGGAGTTCGGCGGGTGCCGCGCATTCAGGCTGCAGCAGGATCGCGCAGCCGACGGCGACGAACGACGCCCCGGCGCTTACGGTCGAGGCAATGACCGACGTTATTTGCAGGATGCTGCCGAACCCGAACAGCCCGGTCGGGTCGATCAGGCTGAGCGGACTATTGGCCGCGTAGGCGAACGTCTCCGACGTCAGGGCGTGCAGCGGGTCGACTCGAGCAGCGCTGACGTACGTGGAACGGCTCAGCTGCTCCAGTCACGTCAGCCCATGACTCACGCCAGCCCGTCGAGCACCGCCCGGGTGCCGGACAGGCCGAGCCGGCTCGCACCCGCCCCCAGCATCGCCAGTGCCGTGATCGTGTCGCGGATGCCTCCGCTGGCCTTGACCCCGAGCCGGTCACCGACGGTTGCGCGCATGGTCCGCACCGCCTCGAACGACGCGCCGCCAGCGGGGTGGAAGCCGGTCGAGGTCTTGACGTACTGCGCCCCCCCGCGCTCGGCGGCCCCGCAGGCCTGAACGATCTGCTCGGACGACAGCACCGCACTCTCAATGATGACCTTGAGCAGGGCTCGTCCCGCGCACGCCGCGCGCACGCTGGCAACGTCAGCCTCCACGGCCGCCCAGTCCCCGACGACGGCGCGCCCGAGGTCGATGACCATGTCGATCTCGCCGGCGCCCCGCTCGATCGCGAGCGCCGCCTCGGCGGCCTTGACCTCGGATGCGTGCGCCCCGGAGGGGAATCCGACAACGGCACACACGACCAGCCCCGCCGGCACCCGCAGCGGTAGCCGCGACGGCGACACGCAGACCGAGAACGTGCCGAGCTCGGCCGCCTCGGCGACCAGCATTGCCACCTGCGCGGCCGTCGCCTCCGGCTTGAGCAGCGTGTGGTCGACAGTTGCGGCAAGAGCGGCGCGGTCCATGGCCGTCAGGCTAGGTGGGCCGGCCCTCGCCACGTCGGTCGTGCTGGCGGCGGCAACGAGGGACCGGCGCGGTGTGTGACCGAGCCCCTAGTCCGTCATCCCCAGCCGCACACCCACGGCCGCGGCAAGCGCGTCCATCGCCCCGGGCGCCGGGTTGACCAGCTCGAGATACGCCTTCAGCTTGGGCTCGGTGCCGCTCGGCCGTACGACGACCCGGCCTCCCACGAGCCGGTACAGCAGGACATCGGGCGCCGGCGCCTCGACCGCGAGCACCACGAAATCGCCATACGACGTCGGCGGGACGGCCCGGAGCGACGCCATGGCAGCCGAGACCAGCACGACATCCTCGACCCGGTACGACAGCTGCCGTGTCTCGTGCCGTCCGTAGCGCGCCTCCAGGTCCGCCAGCCGGTCGAGCAGCGTGCGCCCGCGTACCCGTTCGACAGCCGCCAGCTCGGCGACCAGCAGCGCCGCGGTGATGCCGTCCTTGTCGCGGACGGTCGACGGCGCGACGCACAGCCCCAGCGCCTCCTCGTACGCAAACACCAGGTCGTCGCCGGTGCGGGCGAGGTGCTTGAAGCCGGTGAGCGTCTGGCTGCAGGGCACGCCGTAGGACTCAGCGATCCGCAGCAGCATGCTGGAGCTGACGATCGTGGTCGCGACCCGGCCGCGGACGCCGGAGCTGAGCAGGTGGTCCGCGATGAGCACGCCGATCTCGTCGCCGCGCAGGGCCCGACCGCCGACCACGACGGCCGTCCGGTCGGCGTCGGGGTCGGACGCGATCCCGACGTCGGCGCCGGTTCGCCACACAAGCGCCAGCAGCAGGTCCAGCGCCCCCGGCTCCTCCGGGTTCGGGAACGCCACTGTCGGGAAGTCCGGGTCGGGGGCGCTCTGCTCGGCGACGACCGCCGGCGCGGCGAAGCCACCGGCTGCGAACGCCGCCAGCAGCGTCTCGAGCCCCACCCCGTGCAGCGGGGTGTACGCCACCGACACATCCCGGAACCCGGTCAGCAGGACTCCCGCGGCCGCAGCCACGTACGCGTCGACGAGGTCCTGCCCGAGCGGTTCCGGCACGCCGAGCCTCAGGTCGACCGCCGGCCCGACCACCGCGATGGCCCCCTCCAGCTGCTCGTCGTCGGGCGAGGGCAGCTGCGCACCGTCCGCAAGGAAGATCTTGATTCCGTTGTCGGTGGCCGGGTTGTGGCTCGCCGTGATCATCAGCCCGGCGGTCGCCCCCAGGTGCCGCACGGCGTACGCCACCACCGGGGTCGGCAGCGGCCGCGGTAGTACCAGGGCCCGCACGCCGGCGCCGGCAAGGACGGCCGCCGCGTCGGAGCAGAACGCCTCTGAGCCGTGCCTGGCGTCACGCCCCAGGACGACCGTGCTGCCCGGACCGAGGTGCGCAGCCAGCCCCGCGGCCGTCCGCCGGACGACCGCTCGGTTCAGCCCCTGCGGCCCGCCGCGGACCGGCGCACGCAGCCCGGCGGTGCCGAAGCGCAGCGGCCCGGCGAAGCGCACGGCCAGCTCGTCGGTGCCGGCGGCGTCCAGCAGCTCCTGCAGCTCGGCCCGGGTCACCGGGTCGGGGTCGCCGGCGATCCAGGCCAGCACCTCGGCGCGCGATGGGCTCACAGCCGGCCCACGACCTGCTCCAGCAGGTCGCCCACCCGCTGCGCCGAGGCGGCCCCCGCGGCCAGCACCTCCGCATGGTCCAGCGGCGCACCGGTCACCCCGGCCGCAGGATTGGTCACCAGCGACAGCGCCAGCACCTCGAGACCCTCCGCGCGGGCCGCGATCGCCTCCAGGGCCGTCGACATGCCGACCAGGTCGGCCCCGAGCACGCGCAGCATCCGGACTTCGGCCGGCGTCTCGTAGTGCGGACCGGGCAGGGCGGCGTACACGCCCTCGACGAGGTCGGGGTCGACCTCTCGGGCCAGGGCGCGCAGGCGGGCGGAGTACAGATCGACCAGGTCGACGAAGCGCGCCCCGGTCAGCGGCGAGCAGGCCGTGAGGTTGAGGTGGTCCGACACGAGCACCGCCTGGCCGACCCGTAGCCCCTCCCGCACCGCCCCGGCGGCGTTGGTGAGCACGACCGCACGGCAGCCGGCAGCCGCCGCGACGCGTACGCCGTGCACGACCGCGTCGGTGCCGCGCCCCTCGTACAGGTGGGTGCGGCCGAGCAGGACCAGCACCCGCCGGCCGCGTACGACGATCGAGCGCAAGCGCCCCGCGTGGCCATCGACCGCCGGCGGCAGGAAACCCGGCAGCGCGGTGAAAGCCAGCTCGACCTCCGCAACCCCCAGCCGGTCGGCTGCCGAGGCCCAGCCGCTGCCGAGCACCACGGCGACGTCGTGCGACGCGGCGCCGGTCAGCTCGGCCAGCCGTGCCGCGGCGGCGGCGGCGGTCACCGGCCGGCCCCGTCAAGGAGTCTGCGGCGCAGCTCGTTGCGTACGGCGGGCCATTCGCACGCAATGATCGAGAACACCACGGTGTCGCGCAGCGAGCCGTCGGGCAGCAGTCGGTGGCTGCGCAGGATGCCGTCCTGCTTGGCGCCGAGCCGCTCGATCGCCGCCCGCGACTGCTGGTTCATCCAGTGCGTGCGGAACTCCACCGCAATGCAGCCCAGCTCCTCGAAGGCGTGCTTCAGCAGCAGCAACTTGGACTCGGTGTTGGTGCCGGTGCGCTGCGCCGAGCGGGCGTTCCAGGTAAAACCGATCTCGAGCCGGCGGTTGACCAGGTCGGCGTTCAGGTACGTCGTCATCCCGATCACCCGACCGGTGTCCTGACGCAGTGCCGTGAAGGCCAGCATCGTCCCCGCGGCCTGCAGCTCCAGCCGCCGCTCGATCTCTGCGCGCACCTGCTCGGGCCGGGGCGCGGAGGTGTACCAGAGCCTCCACAGCTCGCCGTCGTCGGCCGCCGCTACCAGGCCGTCGTGGTGGTCGCGGTGCAGCGGCTCCAGGCGTACCAGGTCTCCCGACAGCACGAGCGGCTCGAGGATCATCACCCTGCGCAGGCTAGCCAGCAGCGCTACGACAACGCTGAGATGCGGCTGGACGACCTCAGTCCTGGGCAGCCAGACCGGCATGCTCGGCGCGCAGCTGCCGCTTCAGGATCTTCCCGCTGGGGTTCTTGGGGAGCGCGGCCGCGAGCACGACGTACTTCGGGCGCTTGTACCCGGCGAGGTGCGCCCGGCAGTGCGCCTCGACATCCGCGGCGGTCACGTCGGCGCTCGGCTTGGGTACGACGACAGCAGCGACCGCCTCCACCCAGCGCGGGTGGTCGACCGCGAAGACCGCGACCTCGGCGACGCCTTCGAGCGCGTAGACGCACTCCTCGACCTCGCGGCTCGCGACGTTCTCCCCGCCGGACTTGATCATGTCCTTCTTGCGGTCGACGACGGTCACCCGCCCGTCGGCATCCATCGTGCCGAGGTCGCCGGAGTGGAACCAGCCGTTGCGGAAGGCGATCGCCGTCGTGACCGGGTCGCGGTAGTAGCCCAGCGTCGCCTGCGGGCTGCGGTGGACGATCTCGCCGACCTCACCGGTGGGCACGGTCACGTCGTCGTCGTCAACGACGCGGGTCTCGACGTTGAGCACCGCACGGCCGGCCGATCCGGCGTGTGAGAGCTGCTCCTCGGGCGGCAGCAGGGTCGCCAGAGGTGAGAGCTCGGTCTGGCCGTACAGGTTCCACAGCCGCACATGGGGCAGCCGCTCACGCATCTCGCGCAACACCTCGACCGGCATCGGGGACGCCCCGTAGTAGCCCTTCTGCAGGCTCGACAGGTCGGTGCCGTCGAAGTCGGGGTGACGGAGCAGCGCGATCCAGACAGTCGGGGGGCAGAACAGCTTGGTGACCTTCTCGCGCTCGACCATCCGCAGGACCGCCGCGGGGTCCGGCCCGGGCAGCAGGATGTTCGTACCGCCGAGATAGACATTGGGCCCCAGGAAGACGTCGAGCTGGGCGCAGTGGTAGAGCGGAAGGGCATGCAGCTCCACGTCGGAGGCCTCGTTGCCGCCCTCGATGACGCAGCTGACGTACTGCCACATCAGCGCCCTGCTGGACAGCAGCACGCCCTTGGGCCTGGACTCGGTACCGCTGGTGTACATCAGGCGTAGCGGGTCGTCGTCGCCCACCAGCACCGCCGGCGGCACGCCGCCCGAGTCGGCCCAGTCCTGGACGTCCTCCCAGCCCGTCAAGCCCGAGCCGGCAGAGCTGATCCGACCACGCACCCGCAGGTCGGTCCCGGACAGCTGCGCCGCCTGCTCGGCCACCTCGCCAAGGGCGTCCTCGGCGACCAGGGCGACCGCGCCGCTGTGCTGGAGGATGAAGGCCACCTCCTGCGCGCCCAGCATGAAGTTGATGGGAACCAGCACGACCCCGAGGCGCGCCGTCGCGAATACCAGGACGACGTACTGCCAGCAGTTGTGCGACAGCAGCGCAAGCCGGTCGCCCCGCACGAGGCCGCGATCGGACATGGCCGCCGCCACCCGGTCGATCGTGGCGTCGAGCTCGCGGTAGGTCAGGCGCACGTCACCATCGATGAGGCCGACCTTGTCAGGGCAGCGCTGCGCCGTACGCCGCGGGATGTCGCCGAGCGAGTGCGAGCGAGCCTGGGCCACCAGTGCGGCGGTGTCAGCCGTATCGGCGGTGTCAGCGGAGCCGACAACGTCGGCGTCCTCGGCGGTGACGGCCAGCTGGCTCATCTCGACGACCTCGTCCTTGTCGCGGGTGGGGCTGCCCACTGTGCCGCAGGGCCCGCGCAGCCTGCCCACCGCGTCTGGCGCTGACCTCAGGACGTACCGCTCCCGCAAGCCTGGTCATGCCCAGCCCGGCTGAGCCCGGCGCCGGCGTCCACCCGTACGACAGCGTCCAGGCCGTCCAGCACGCCTGGGCGGTGGGTCGAGAGCAGGACCGTTTTGCCCTGGGTTGCCTGCAGCAGGTCGGCCACCACCAGCGCCTCGGTCACCGGGTCCAGGTGCGCAGTGGGTTCATCGAGGACAAGTACGGCAGGGTCGGCGAGCAACGCGCGGGCCAGCAGCAGCCGCTGGCGCTGCCCACCGGACATCTGGTCGCCGTCGGCGCCGACCCGGGTCGACCAGCCCGCCGGCAGGCTGCGTACCCACTCCAGCAGGCCGAGCCGACCCGCGACGAGGTCGAGGTCGGCGTCGCTCGCACCCGGCCGGCCGATCCGCAGGTTCTCGCGCAGCGTCGAGGCGAAGACGTGGTCGTCCTGCAGGCAGCCCGAGACCAGCGGCGGCAGCTCTGTGGAGCGCAGATCGGACAGGGCCGTGCACCAGCGGCCGTCGTCGACCCCGACCGTGCCGGCGCTGGGCTGCAGCAGCCGCAGGGCAGCGGCGACCAGCGTGGACTTGCCGCTGCCGCTGGCGCCGACGACGCCCATCCGGGTGCCCGGCCGCAGGTGCAGGTCGACATCGCGCAGCACCGGCTGTCCGTACCCGAGGTCGGCGCGGCACAGCGCGAGGCCGACCCGGCCGGACGGCGCCGGCCGGGGCTGCGCGGGCTCGGGCACCGGCACCGGGGCGCGCAGGAGGGCGGCGACCCGGGCGGCCCGCTTGGCGGTCGCGCCCAGGGCCGCCCACGGGGCTCCGAGGGCCGCGACCGGCTCGACCGCTGTCGCGGCCAGCAGCGTCACGACCCCGGTGGTGACGCCGGAGGCGTGGCCGCGGGCCGCTGCCAGCACCAGCAGCGGCACGACGCCCAGGCACAGCGACGCGGCGGCGGTCGCCCCGGCGGCGGCCCACCGCGCTGCCCGGCCGGCCCGGGCGACCTCGACGTCGAGCTGCAGCACCTCGCGGGCGCGTTCGGTGTCCTGGCCGTACGCCCACAGCTCGGGGTAAGCCTGCACCCACGACACCGCGGCCTCGTCGCGCCGCCCCGCCAGCCGCGCCGCCCGGTCGGCCCCGGTCCGGCCGGCCCGGGCTGCGACGGCGGTCAGCGCGGCGGTCACCAGCAGCCCGGCGGCCAGCGCCGGTGCCGCCTGCGGAACCAGCCAACCGGTCACGCCGACGGCGGCCACGCCGGAGACGACCGCCCCGGCCAGCGGCAGCACGCCGCGTACCAGCGAGTCCTGCACCGCGTCGACGTCGGCGGTGAACCGCCGCAGGACGTCGCCGCGGCGCCACAGGTCGAGCCCACCCGGGGCCAGCGGGATCAGAGCGGCAACCACCCGGGTGCGGGTACGGGTGAGCAGCCGCAGGGCGACGTCGTGCGCCGCAAGCCGCTCGGCGTAGCGCAGCAGCGCCTTGGCCAGCGCGAAGGTGCGCACCCCGACGACGGCCAGCGCCAGCGCCTGGACCTCGGGGCGCTGCGCGGCGCGCAGGACGAGCCACGCGCTGCAGCCGGTCAACGCCAGCGACGCCAGCGCGCCGGCGCCGCCGAGGCTGAGCACCCGAAGGGTGCGTGCCCCGAGCCCCCGTGCATCGGGCCGAAAGGTGCCGAGCAGGCCGGGTGCGGGGTCCGTCCCCGGCGCCTGCGTGGCCGGTGACATCCGCGGCGGGGGCACGGGCACCACGAAAGGGTCCGGGTGTGTGGCGAGCGCCCGGCGAACATCAAGGCGGCGGTCAGCGACCAGGTGGCCGTCGCGCAGCCCGAGCCGGCGGTCGGCGACCCGCGCCAGGGTGGCGCTGTGCGTCACGAGCACGACGGCCGCGGTACCCCGCAGGCTGTCGACGAGCCGGGCGACAACCTGCTCGCCGCCTTCGTCGAGGTCCTCGCTCGGCTCGTCGAGCAGGACCAGCGGGTGCTCGCCGCGGGCCGCGACGGCTCGTGCGCGCAGCAAGGCAGCGGCCAGCGCGACCCGGCGGCGCTGCCCGGCGGACACGCTGCTGCCGCCTTCGCCCAGCAGGGTCCCCGCGGCCGGGGCGCTACACCAGGCCAGCGCCGCGGCAACCTGCGCGTCGTCCGCGGTGGGGTCGCCGAGGCGGGCCTGCTCGCCGGCTGTCTCGCGGCTGCTGCGCGGCCGCTGCGGCGCCCAGGCCAGCCGGTCGCGCCAGTCCGCGCCGGCCTGCGCGGTGACGACGGTTCCGGTGTCCGGCGTGATGGCGCCCAGCAGCAGGGCGAGCAGCGTGCTCTTTCCCGCGCCGCTCGGCCCCTCGACCGCCACCACCTCGCCGGGCACCAGCACCAGCGACAGCCGGTCGAGCGCGAGTCCCTTGCGGCCGGGGTGCTGCACGCTGACGTCGATGAGCCGGACGAGGGGCTCATCGGCTGCAGTCGTACCGGTCGGTGCTTGCCTTGGCGCCGCTGCCAGCTCCAGGACGGCCGCCGCGGCCTCCAGCGCATCGGCGCTGGCGTGGTAGGTGGCCCCGACGGCCCGCAGCGGCGCGTAGACCTCCGGCGCGAGCAGCAGCACCGTCAGGCCGGCGGTCAGCGCCACCTGACCGCCCTGCAGGCGCAGTCCGACACTGACGGCCACCAGGGCCACCGACAGCGTCGCCAGCAGATCCAGCACCAGGCCCGACAGGAAGGCCCAGCGCAGCGCGGCCAGGGTCTGCGTGCGGTAGCGCTCGGTGACCCGGCCCAGTGCGGCGACCTGGCCCTGCGCCCGGCCGTGGATCTTCAGGGTGGGTATCCCCTGCAACAGGTCCAGCACCTTCGCGGCGAGCACGGCCAGGGTCGCGTACGACCTGGCGGTGCGGTCGCGGGTCGTCAGCCCGATCAGCGCCAGGAACAGCGGGACCAGCGGCAGTGTGACGGCCAGCAGCACCAGCGACAGCCGGTCCAGTGTCGCGATCCGGAGCAGGACGACAGGGGGCACGACGACCGCGCCGACCAGGGCCGGGACGACCCTGGTGACATACCCGTCGACCGCGTCGAGCGAGGGCCCGGCGGTGTGCGCGAGCCGTGCGGTGTCCTGCGTACCGACCCAGCGCGGCCCGGCGCCACCCACCCCCCGGAGCAGGGCGGCGCGCAGCTCGCCGCGGACCCGCTCACCGGCACGCCCACCGGTCAGCTCCAGCAGCCCGTCCAGCGCTGCCCGGACGGCGACCACCGTGGCCAGCACTACGAGCGGTCGGGCGATCGAGTCGCCACCGCGCCACGCCACGACCAGCAGCTGGGCGAGCAGACCCGCCGCGGCCACCGTGCACAGCGCCCTGGCCAGCAGCAGCGGCACGAGCAGGCCGACCTGCCTGCGCAGCGCCGGCGCGACCGCGAGCAGCCGCGGGTCGAGCGGCCGCAGCCTGCCGGTGGGCGCCGCCCGACGGCCGGTCCTTGCTCCGGCCACCGGTCAGACCGAGGTCAGCGACGCGGTGGTCACCGGCGGCCGGGTGAGCCGCTGGCGGAAGACCCAGTAGGTCCAGCCCTGGTAGCCCAGCACGACCGGGGTGACCAGCAGGGCGACGACGGTCATGACCTTCAGCGTGTACGGCGAGGAGCTCGCGTCGCTGATGCTCAACCCGGTGGTGCCGCGCCCCGGCAACACGTCGGGGTATAGGCATGCGAACACGAAGATCGGGACCAGCACGGTCGCGGCGGCGGTGCCGGCGAAGGCCAGCACCTCTGAACCGGCCCGCGCGGCGAGCACGGCAGCGATCGCCGCGACGGCGATGACCAGGGCGAGCAGCGCGGCGACCGCGCTACCGCGGAGCTGCAGCGACCACAGCAGCCAGGCCGCGGCGGCGAGCACCGTCGGCGGTCCGAGCCGGCGGGCCTGGCCCAGCGCCCGGCTGCGCAGCTCGCCCGTCGTACGAAGAGCGATGAAGATTGCGCCGTGGAAGCTGAACAGCAGCAGCGTGGTGAGCCCCCCGAGCAGGGCGTACGGCGACAGCAGCTGCCAGAGCGAGTCGGTCATGTGGAAGGTCGCGTCCATGCGCACGCCGCGGACCCAGTTCGCCAGCGTCACGCCGAGCAGCACCGAGACGAGCGCGCTGCCGCCGGTGACGCCGCGGTCGCACCAGCGCCGGGCGTCGCCGGTCTCGACGTGGTGGCGGTACTCCAGGCAGACACCGCGCAGGATCAGGCCGAGCAGCAGCAGGGCCAGCGGCAGGTAGAAGCCGCTGAACACGGTGGCGTACCACTCCGGGAAGGCGGCGAAGGTGGCGCCACCGGCGACCAGCAGCCAGACCTCGTTGCCATCCCAGTGCGGGCCGATCGTGCGCAGCACCAGCTGCCGGTCGGTCTCGTCGCGCCCCAGGATCGGCAGCAACACGCCGACCCCGAAGTCGAAGCCCTCCAGCAGCACGAAACCCGCCCACAGCACCGCTATCAAACCGAACCAGAACTCGGGGAGCATGTCTTCCTCGTCTCGGGATGCGTCGGTCGGTGGGTCGTCAGTCGACGAGCGCGGGCTCGGGTCGCCGGTCGGCGCCGCCGTCGCCGTCATGTCCGGTGTCGAGCCAGGGGTCGGAGTCGAGATCGCCGGACTCGACAGGGCCTTCGCGGCCGATCCGCAGGAACAGCCGGACCGCCAGCAGGCCGAGACCGGCATACAGGAGCGTGAAGCCGATCAGGGTGGCCAGCACGTTGCCGCTGCCCGGCCCGACGCTGATGCCGTCGCGGGTACGCAGGACCCCGTACACCAACCAGGGCTGCCGGGCGGTCTCGGTGAAGATCCAGCCGGCGCTGTTCGCGGCGAGCGGGAGCAGCGCCGCCCAGCAGGTCAGCCGGAGCAGTCGCGAGGCGGGGACCAGCTTGCGCCTGCGGGCCTGCACGAGCACGAGAAGTGCCACCAGCGCCGAGAGAACCCCAAAGCCGATCATCAGTCGGAAGGACCAGTACGCCATCCAGACCACCGGCACGTACGAACCGGGCCCAAACTTCGCGACCGAGTCGGCCTGGACGTCGACAACGCCCTCGACGGTCGCAGACGGGCGGTTGTGGGCCAGCAGGGACAGCCCGTCCGGGATCGTCAGGTCGACCTTGTTCTCGCCCTTGCTGACGTCGCCGACCGCGAACAGCGAGAACGGCGCGTGGTCGGTCGTACGCCACAGTGCCTCGGCGGCGGCCATCTTCATGGGCTGCTGGCTGGTCATGATCTGGCCCTGCAGGTGGCCGACGACGCTGGTCAGCATCCCGCACACGAGGACGACCGCGCCGGCGACCTTCAGCGTGCTGCGGTGCATGTCGCGGTACTCGCCACCCGCCCGGCGCAGGTGCCAGGCGCTGATGGCGAGCACGACGCCGCCACCGGTCATGCCGGCCGCGAAAACGGTGTGCGGGAACGTGACGAGCTGGGTGGAGTTGGTGAGCAGCGCCCAGATGCTGGTCAACTCGGCCCGGCCGGTCCGCGCGTTGAGGTGATAGCCGACCGGGTGCTGCATCCAGGAGTTCGCGGCCAGGATGAAGTACGCGCTGGCGACGCTGCCGACGGCGACCAGCTGGATGCTCAGCAGGTGCAGGCGCGGCGAGAGCCGGTCGCGCCCGAACACCCACAGCCCGAGGAAGGTCGACTCCAGGAAGAACGCGACCAGGCCCTCCATCGCCAGTGGCGCCCCGAAGACGTCACCGACGAAGCGCGAGTACTCCGACCAGTTCATCCCGAACTGGAACTCCTGCACGATGCCGGTCGCCACGCCGATGGCGAACGAGACCAGCAGTAGCTTGCCGTAAAAGCGCGCGGCGAGGTCCCAGTCCTTGCGACCGGTGCGGTATGCGGCGGTCTGGAACCCCGCCACCAGCAGCGCCAAGCCAATCGAGACAGGCACGATCAAGAAGTGGTAGACGGTCGTGATGGCGAACTGCCACCGGGCCAGACTCTCGGCGGTCAAGGCGTCTCCCTGCGTCGTTGGACGCACCGCTGCGCGTCCCTACACACCATCGGGGTAAGG
>JAYVYM010000125.1:0-4745 GCA_043784245.1 Frankiales bacterium | reverse complement strand
GGCGCCGCTGCGCCACGCCGACCGGGTGGCTGCGACCAGCTCCGCGGTCAGCGTCGCGTCGCCCGCAACGTGCCGCGCGTCGACGAGCCCGAGCGCGGCCTTCAGGTCGCCGCGGGCGACCGCGACCGCCTCGGGGACGGTGCGCACCGCGTGGTCGATCCCGATGCCGCTGTCCCACAGCGGGTACCAGAGCGCATCCGCCACGGCGGCGACGTCGGTGCGACCGGCGTGCACCAGCAACAGGTCGAGGTCACTGCCGGCGGCCACCTCGCGTCGACCCAGCCCGCCGACGGCCACCAGAGCAATCCCGGGGCCCGGCTCGCCGAGCAGCCCGGCCAGCTCGCTGTCGTACGCCCGCACAAATGCCTCGCGCAGGGCGCGGCCCACCAGGTCCGGCCGCGCCAGCAGATCGGCCCGCCGCTCGCGCAGACGGCTCACGCACGGGTCAGCCATGATCCGCACCGTCCGGCACAGCTGTTCCAACACCGTCTCCGCGGTGTTTCGCAACTGTGAACGACGGCTCGGCGGACAGCGGGACATGCGAACGGCGGGCCGGGCCTCCGCCCGACCCGCCGCCCCACTGCTCAGAGCGCCTCGGCGCCGCGCTCCCCCGTCCGGACCCGGACGATCTCGTCGACCGGTGTGGTCCACACCTTGCCGTCGCCGATCGAACCGGTGCTCGCAGCCTGCACAACCACATCAACCACCCGTCCGGAGTCGGCGTCGTCGACGAGGATGTCGATGCGCACCTTCGGCACGAACGCCACGGTGTACTCCGCGCCGCGGTAGACCTCGGTGTGGCCGCGCTGGCGGCCATAGCCCTGCACCTCGCTGACGGTCATTCCCTGCACTCCGGCCGCCTCCAGCGCGGTCTTGACGTCGTCGAGCTTGAACGGCTTGACGATGGCGGTCACGAGCCTCACAGGGCCTCGACCCCCCTCTCGCCGGTACGCACCCGTACGACGTCGTCGACCGGCGTCGACCACACCTTGCCGTCGCCGATGCTGCCGGTCTGCGCCGACTTGGCGATCACCTCCAGCACGTCCGCGGCGTCGGCGTCGTCGACCAGCACCTCGATGCGCACCTTGGGGACGAAGGAGACGGTGTACTCGGCGCCGCGGTAGACCTCGGTGTGCCCGCGCTGGCGACCGAAGCCCTGCACCTCACTGACGGTCATCCCCTGGACCCCGAAGACCTCCAGCGCCGTCTTGACGTCGTCGAGCTTGAACGGCTTGACGATGCCGGTGACGAGCCTCACGAGGACACCCGGGCGCTGCTGGCCAGGTCTGCCTGAGGCGAAACCAGGCCGCCCGCTCCGCTGCCGGCCAGCGCGCTGCCGAACTCGTAGGCAGTCTCGGCGTGGACGGTCTGGTCGACACCGGTGACCTCCTCCTCCTCGGTGACCCGCAGGCCGATCGTGACCTTCAGGACGTACGCGATGATGAGCGTGAGCACGAAGGAGTACACGAGCACCGAGCCCGCGGCGATCGCCTGCTTGCCGAGCAGCGACAGACCGCCGCCGTACAGCAGGCCACGAAGGTCCACGTTGCCGGTGGACGCGTCGCTGGCGACCATGCCGATCATCAGCGTTCCGGCCAGCCCGCCGACGAGGTGCACGCCGACGACGTCGAGCGCGTCGTCGTAGCCACCGCGGTGCTTGAAGGTCACCGCCAGGCAGCACAGGCCGCCGGCGACCAGGCCGACGGCGATGGCGCCGATCGGGGTGACCGCGCCGCACGCAGGGGTGATGGCGACCAAGCCGGCGACAGCGCCGGAGGCCGCGCCCAGCGTCGTCGCGTGACCGTCCCTGAGCCGCTCGGTGCCGATCCAGGCAATCAGCCCAGCGGCCGTGGCGACCTGGGTGTTGACGAAGGCGAGCCCGGCGGTGCCGTTGGCGAGTAGCGCGGAGCCGGCGTTGAAGCCGAACCAGCCGAACCACAGGATGCCGGTGCCGATCATCACCAGCGGCAGGTTGTGCGGCCGCATCGGATCGCGTCCGAAGCCCTTGCGCTTGCCGAGCACGATCACCAGGGCCAGTGCCGCGGCGCCAGCGTTGATGTGGACCGCGGTGCCGCCCGCGAAGTCCAGGGCGCCGAGCTTGCTGACGATCCAGCCGCCGGTGCCCGCCGTGTAGGACGCCGCAGCGCCCGCGCCGCCGGTCTCGCCGGCCTGCAGCGGGGTCCCGAAGGCGAAGACCCAGTGCGCCACCGGGAAGTACACAATGGAGATCCACAGGATCGAGAAGGCGACCCAGGCGCCGAACTTCATCCGGTCCGCGATCGCACCGCTGATCAGCGCCAGCGTGATGATGGCGAACATCATCTGGAAGGCCACGAAGACGTAGTCGTACAGGCCATTGGTCAGGCTGGCCGTGGTGGTGGCTTTCAAGCCCAGGTTGTCCAGGTTGCCGATCAGGCCGCCCTTGGCGTCGACCCCGAAGGCGAGGGTGTAGCCGTACAGCACCCAGATGATGCTCACGATGCCAATAGCGCTGAAGCTCATCATCAGCATGTTCAGGACGCTCTTGCTACGCGTCATACCGCCGTAGAAGAAGGCCAGGCCTGGCGTCATGAACAACACCAGGGCAGCACTGGCAAGGACCCACGCGGTGGTGCCGGACGCACCGGCCGCGTCGATAGCCTTCTGGACGTTCGGATCGATCGGTGGCATGCCGCTCCTCGGTTCGGGGACTGGCGAGGAGAGTGTCGGCGAAGTGTTTCGCAAGCGGTGCAGTACGTGTTTCGCGGGCGTGACGGTCCGGCGGACGTGTTTCGACGTCGTGAACGGTCGCCGCATCCCGTACCCGATGGAGACTGTCCGTCATGACACGGTGGCTACAGGAGACGGGCGGCGCCCGCGGACCTGACTACGACGAGGCCTTCCGGGCGCTGGCGGCGACCGGCGGCGACGTGCACGGCGAGGCGGCGTACGTCGACGCCTTGCTCGGGCGGCCCGGGCGGGTCCTCGACGCCGGTTGCGGTACGGGCCGGGTGGCGGTCGAGCTGGTGCGGCGGGGCCACGACGTCGTGGGGGTCGACAGCGACACCTCGATGCTCGACGTCGCCCGGGGGCACCCTGGGCCGCGTTGGGTCGAGGGCGACCTGGCGTCCCTGGAGCTGGCGTCGCCTTTCGACCTCGTGGTCGCGGCCGGCAACGTCATGGTGTTCCTCGAGCCCGGCACCGAGCAGCAGGTTGTCGACCGGTTGGCGGCGCACCTGCGGCCCGGCGGGCTGCTGGTGAGCGGCTGGCGTACCGACCAGATGGAGGTCGCCATTTACGACGGTTTGATGCGCGATGCCGGGCTGCTCCCGGTCGTCCGGCACGCCACCTGGGACGGCGCGCCGTGGGTGGCCGGCAGCGACTGGTGCGTCGCGGTGGACCGCGCGGGCCCGTGACAGCGGTGGACCGCGCGGGCCCCGGGCCCGGTGCTCGAGCCCGGCGGCGCCCCGGTCGAGCTAGAGGGCGGCCTCGTCGCCGAGCAGCGCGTCGGCGAAGGCCTCCGGCTCGAACGGCGCCAGGTCGTCGGCGCCCTCGCCCAGGCCGATCAGCTTGACGGGGATGCCGAGCTCGCGCTGCACCGCGACGACGATGCCGCCCTTGGCGGTGCCGTCCAGCTTGGTGAGCACGATGCCCGTGACGTCGACGGCCTCGGTGAACACCCGGGCCTGCACGACGCCGTTCTGCCCGGTCGTCGCGTCGAGCACCAGCAAGGTCTCGTCGACCGGACCGTGCTTCTCCAGGACCCGCCTGACCTTGCCGAGCTCGTCCATGAGACCGGTCTTGGTGTGCAGCCGCCCTGCGGTGTCGATCAGCACGGCATCCACCCGCGCCTCGATCCCGCGCTTGACCGCGTCGAAGGCCACGCTCGCGGGGTCGCCGCCCTCGGGCCCGCGGACGGTCTCGGCGCCGACCCGGTCGCCCCAGGTCTGCAGCTGGTCGGCGGCCGCCGCGCGGAAGGTGTCGGCCGCCCCGAGCACGACGCTGCGCCCGTCGGCGACCAGCACCCGGGCGAGCTTGCCGCAGGTGGTGGTCTTGCCGGTGCCGTTGACGCCGACGACGAGCACGACGGCGGGCCGGCCGTCCTCGTGTGGTGCGGTACGCAGGGTCCGGTCGCCGTCGCCGATCGCGCGTACCAGCTCCTCGCGCAGCAGCAGGCGCATTTCACCGGTCGTGCGTACGCCATCCACCCGCACCCGGGTGCGCAGCCGGCCGACCAGCTCGGTCGTTGCCGCAACGCCCATGTCGGCGGTGAGCAGGGTGTCCTCGACCTCCTCCCAGGTGTCCTCGTCCAGGACGTCCCGGGTGAGCAGGGCGAACAGCCCGCGCCCGAGCGTTGTCTGCGACCGCGACAGCCGGGTCCGCAGCCGGGCGAGGCGGCCCGCGGTCGGCTCCGGCACGTCGTACGCGGGGCTGACCGGGTCCACCGAGACGGTGTCGGGCGGCAGCGCGACGGTGTCGATCGTTCGGGTGGCGGTGTCCCGGGGCACCTCGGCGTCGTCACCGGTACCGGGCTGGAAGTCCACCCCCGGCCTTGGGCGGGGCGGCGGCGCGCTCCGGCGGCCCTTCGCGGACACCAGGCCGACGACCGCGACCAGGCTGACGAGCAGGATCCCGGCGAGCAGCAGGAGGAGTTCGAGCACGCCACAGGTCTACCGCAGCCGTGCGTGCTGGACTGGCCGGGTGCGCCGCGCCGTCCTCTACCTCGCCGCCGCGCTTGCGCTCGCTGCCTGCGGGCGGCAGCCCCC
>JAYVYM010000124.1:0-6033 GCA_043784245.1 Frankiales bacterium | reverse complement strand
GTCGCCACGACCGGCGGCGCAATGACGACCGCGGTGTTCAAGGCCGGCGTCTTCTCCTTCCTGTACCTGGAGGTGCTGGACGCCTCGTTCTCCTTCGACGGCGTGATCGGGGCCTTCGCGATCTCCAACGAGGTCCTCGTCATCGCGCTCGGCCTCGGGATCGGCGCTTTCTGGATCCGCTCGCTCACCATCTACCTGGTGCGCGCGGGCACCCTGTCGGAGTACGTCTACCTCGACCACGGCGCACACTGGGCGATCGGCGTACTCGCCGTGATCATGCTGGCCTCCGTCGACTACAAGATTCCCGAGGTCGTCACCGGGCTGACCGGTGTCGCCTTCATCGTGGCCGCCCTCGTCAGCTCGATCGCCGAGCGCCGCCGGCGGTCCGACCTCGACGAGCCCGAGTCAGCCGGGGTGCACCGTCGCGCCGCCGCACGTCCCTAGCCAGCTGGCCAGTGACAGCAGCAGCGGGCCGAGCGGCGTCTCCATCACCCCGGTGCGCTCATGCAGCGGCGGGAGCTGCGCCCAGGGGTCCGGGGCCTCGTGGTGGCGCCGCCGGTGCCCGCGCTCCAGGCTGACGGGGGCCCGCAGCAGGGTGCGCGGGCGCAGCTGCGCCCGGTAGGCGTCCCACAGCTCAACCAGGACGAGGTCGGACAGCGCGGGAAACAGCCGGTCCGACCACGACGTGCACACCTGCGACGGCACGTACGCCTGCGGGGCGAGCAGGTCGCGGTCCGGCGCGTCGACCGCCAGCAGCGCGCCGGCCACCAGGGTGACCTGGATGTTGTTGAGCCGGAACACCTCCGCCCGGCTGCGGGGAACCAGCGTCACGGTCACCTGCTGAGTCTGCCCGGTGTCATCCTGAAAGGCCGTCACCCACCGGAGGTCACCGTGCTCGAGCACCAGGTCGTCGGCAACGCCATGCAGATGGTGGTCTGCACGCTCCAGCCGGGACAGGTGCTGTACGCCGAGGCCGGCAAGTTCCTGTTCCGCTCGGGCGACGTGGTCATGGAGACCAAGCTCTCGCAGCCCACGTCGCAGCCCGGTGGCGGTGGGTTCGGGGGGTTGCTGCGCGGCGCCGTCGAGGCGGGCAAGCGGATGGCCGCCGGGGAGTCGTTCGCCTTCCAGCACTTCAGTACCCGGGGCGGGGACGGTCTGGTCGCGCTCGCCGGCGTCCTGCCCGGGGAGATGCGCGCCATCGAGGTCGAAGCGGGCAGCACCTGGCTGGCGGAGAAGGACGCCTTCGTCGGCGCGGAGGGCTCGGTGCGCTTCGACGTCGCCTTCGCCGGCGTGCGAACCGGGCTGTCCGGCGGGGAGGGCTTCGTGCTGGAGAAGTTCACCTCGACGACCGGCGGCACGCTGTTCATCGCGGGGGCCGGCAACTTCATCGACATCAACCCGGCGGAGTACGGCGGGACGCTGTACGTCGACACCGGCTGCATCGTCGCCTTCGAGGGCGACAAGATCCAGTACGCCGTCGAACGGATCGGTGGCCTCAACCGGGCCGGCATCATGAACGCGGCGTTCGGCGGTGAAGGCCTGTCCCAGGCGACGCTGCGCGGCGACGGCCGCGTCATCCTGCAGTCGATGACGATCGACGCGCTCGCCAAGGCGCTGCAGAAGAACATCGGCGCCGGCGACAAGAAGACCGGCGCGGGGCTGGGCGGGATCTTCAGCGGCTCGGCGGACTGAGCTCAGCCGCGGCCCCGGGCACCGGCCTGGACGCTGAGCCACCGGAGCAGTTCCTCGCCGGCCCGGGCGCCGGACGCGGCCGTGACGTGGGCGCCCATCCAGCCCAGATCGTGCAGCTCGCCGTGCGCCGGCCGGATGGCCGCGCCTCCGGTGGCTGCTGCGAGCTCGAGCATCGGCTGGTCGAGCAGGCTGTCGCCTGCGGCGAGCAGCAGGTCCGCGCCGAGCAGGTCGAGAAGGTGCCGCACAGCGGCGGCCTTGGACAGGGCCTGCGGCACGGCGTACACCTTGCGGCCCTGCATCGACACCGCCCAGCCCAGCGGTGCCAGGTCGGCGGCCAGCGCCGCGAGCCAGGACTTCGGGACGTCGGCGCGGTTCTGCGCCACGAGGTAGGCGAACAGGCCCTCCGCGGTGCGGACCAGGCGGACCCACGGCTCGCCCTCGACGACACGCAAGCGGGCCTCGACGTCGGCCAGTGGCGCGGCGACCCGGCATCGCTGCGCGACGGCGTCGGCCCACGACGGGTCGCGCTCGCCGTCCACGAGCAGCACGCCGCCGTTGGCGCAGACCGCGTAACGAGCGGCCGCGGGCAGGTGGATCCGGGAGTACTGGGCGACGGTCCGGGTCGTGACAGGGACCACGGTGTGCCGGCCGGCGAGCTCTCCGTACGCCATGATCGCGCCCACCGTCATCGACGACAGCTGCTCACCGTCCCGCTGCTCGACGACAACCGACGGGCCGGCCTCGCCGGCGGAGCGCCGGCTGAACACCACGGTCTGGTCCAGGTCGAGCGCGACGAGGACCCTCATGTGGGCTTAATCAGGCCGACGCAGGTGTACGCGAGGTCCTCGCGCACCACCACGGGTACGCCGCGCTGCGCGGCGAGCACCCGCACATGCTCGAGATCGGCCTCCCGGCCGGGACGCACCAGCACCTGCCACGGCACCCGGCGCAGCAGCACCCGGGTGGTCTCGCCGACGCCGGGCTTGACCAGGTTGATGTCGGAGATGCCGTAGTCGGCTGCCACCTTCTCCACGGCGGCCCAGCCCGCCCAGGTCGGGCTGCGGTCCGCGGCGCGGTGCGCCTCGCGCTCGGCGGCAACGGCCGGCGCCACCTCGGCGAACCGGGCGGACACCGCGTCGAGGAAGACCGCCGACACGTCTGACGGGGCGAGTTCGGCGTAGAACTTGGCGCCGTGGAACATCCCGGGGCGGATCAGGTCGTCACGCAGGACGGTGCGCGACACCAGCCCTGACACCGTGGAGTTGAGGCAGGCCGACGGGATCAGGAAGTCGTCGCGGGTGCCGTACAGATCGGTGCACGACCCAGGGTCGGCCAGCACGGCTAGCCGCGGGTCGACGCCGGGGAAGCCGCCCACGGCCACGGCGAGCTCCCGGGCGATCGCGCCCTTGCCGGTCCAGCCGTCGACGAAACGGACCGCCTCGGCGGGGTGCCGCTCCAGGATGTGCCGGACGGCGACCTCGTCGATGCCCCGGCCGCGGACGATCGAGATCGCGTAGTGCGGTACGTCAAGGCCGTGCGCCCGGGCCAGCCAGCGCCGCAGCAGGATGCCGACGGGTGTGCCGGCCCGGGCCAGCGACACCAGCACGGGGTCGACGCCATGCGCGCGGGCCTGCTCCAGCAGCAGGTCGCCGACCAGCCCGACGGCGTGCGCCAGCCGCACCGCGGTCGCGTCGAGCGCCCGGTGGAACAGCGCCGTGTACGCCGCGTCGGGCTGGTACTCCACCGGCAGCATCTCCGCGTAGTGCCGGCCACCCTGGATCAGCTCCTCGCGGTCCTCGGTGCCGACCTCCAGCGCGACGTGCGACAGGTCGGTGAGCAGCCATGCGCACTCGGCCGGGTCGTACGAGGAGAAGCTCACACCCCCACCAGCAGGACGGACCCGGTCGCCCACGGCCTGAGCGCGTCGGCGAGTGGTCGGGCGGGCGGCAGCGGCGTGTCGACGACGACGACGATGTCGGCGTATGGCGTGCCCGGCAGCCCGTGCAGGCGCGAGGTCCGGCCGGGTTCGTCCGGCGCGGGGAAGCGCAGCGCCCGGCGTACCGCGTAGCCGGGCAGGTCCGCCGGCAGCACCGGGCTGCGGGTCGTGGACTGGAAGGACACCTCGCCGCGCAGCAGTCCTGCGAGTCGCAGCGGCAGCCACATCAGCTCCTCGGTGCCGAGCACCAGCACCGGACCGCCGCTCAGCCGCCCGGCGACCCGGTCGGCCAGGGCCGCCAGCGGCTCGTCGTACCCGCCGAGGTCGGTACCGGTGCGGCCGCCGGTCGGTAGGGCGGTCGGCCATCCCCCGTCCAGCAACTCGACGCGGCCGCGCCCGGTCGGCGCCGCCGCTGCGGGCACCCGGGCGAGTGCGGCCCGCAGGTCGGCCGCCCGGTCCATGACATCCGCGGGCAGCGTCAACGAGCCCGACAGCAGCGCGACGACGTCGACCTGCACACCGAGCCGCGCCGCGCGGGCGGCGAACACCTCGCGGACGTCGGGGGTACGCAGGTCGAGCAGCGTGGCCACGACATAGCGCCGGTGCGGCCGGCGGGTGTGCAGGGCCGCCACGGTATTGAGGGCGGTGGTGCCGGTAGTGAGCTCGTCGTCGACGAGCACGACCGTGCGGTCCGGGTCGTCGAGGACGCCCGGGTCACGGAGCTGCAGCGTGTGGGCCACCGCGTGTGAGTGCTCCTCGTCGAAGCCGAGCACGGCTGGCACGGTCGGCTCCGGCCTTCGGGTGGTGTGCGCGTAGTAACCGCCGGACCCCAGCGCCTGCGCGACGGCGTGGCCGAGGCCGGTGGCTGTCTCGCAGTAGCCGAGCACCACGGGGTCGGCCACGTTTCCGACCAGGCCGGCGAGGCGCCCGGCGGCCTCCAGCGCGACGGCGGGCGATACCGGCAGGTGCTTGCCGAGCACCCGGCTGACGACCAGCTGCGCGCGCCTGGGGTTGTCGCGCAGGGCCAACCCGACCAGGGCGTCGAGCCCGAGCGAGTACGGGTCGGCGTCGACCTGCCAGCGCAGCCCCAGCCCCTGCTCCACGACCCGGCGCAGCGGTAGCTGCGTCACCAGCAGGCCGGCTGCAGCCGTCACGGGCCCCAGGCCGCGTGCGCCTCGGCGGGTCGCTCGGCCTGCGTCGCGTACGCCGCCTGCGCGGCCCGCCAGCCCGCGTCGAGCAGGGCGACGACCCCGTCGGGCTCGGCGAGTACGCCATACACGGCAGCTCGCGCGGTGACCTGCTCGGCCCACAGGGCGTGCGGGCCGAGCTCGTTCATCTTGCCGCCGGACGGCGAGCGCACGACGCCGCCGGAGCCTCGGCCGGCCAGCACGACCAGCGCGTCGTCGTACTCCTCGCGGGTGACCGTGTGCATCGCGTTGACGACCGAGACGTGCGTGGGGTGGATGACGGTCTTGCCGGAGAAGCCGTTGGCGCGGTCCAGCGACACCTCGCGGAGCAGCTCGTCGACGTCGTCCCGGACCAGCTGGGTGTGCAGCCGCAGGCTCCGGGTGTTCTCGAACGGCGTGCGCCGCAGCTGGCTCTTGAACAGCCGGTCATTGCCGGAGAAGTGCTCCCACACCGGACCGCTGACGATGTAGTCGCCGCGGCGGCTGAAGGTGTTGATGACGTCGGCGAGCATGTCGCGCACGACTGCGACGTCCCAGATGGTGGTGTCGCGGTCACGGCGCAGGCCGAACAACCCACACAGGTCGGTGCCGCCGACCCGGACGGCCAGCACGCGTTGCCGGTGCCGGTCGAGCAGGGCGCGGACGGCCTGCAGGTGCTCCCCGCGGGTTTCGCGCCAGGCGAGGTCCTCGTGCTCCAGCACCGGCATCGCGAGCAGCCGTGAGCCGGCCACAGCACTGGCCTGCTCGACAGCCTGCAGCCAGGCCTCGCCCTCCGGCCCGGGCCGGAACTTGGGCAGCACGAAACCGGTCAGCCGGTGCGCGGCGTCACCGGCCTGCCGGGCGACCTCGACGGTCTGCTCGGGGCTGCGGACCCGGACGAACAGCATCGGCAGGCGGTCCCGATCGGTCAGCGCCCGCAGCGAGCGGACCACGTTGGCCTGCGCCCAGCCGACCGCGTCGTGGGCGATCGAGTCCTCCAGGCACCAGACGTGGCTCGTCGTGCCGATCCCGGCAGCCCGCCGACTGTCCTCGCCCAGGCGCGCCCGGGTGCCGGGGCTGTAGAAAGTCGCGCCGAGCCCGAGCGCCAGCTGCGCCCGGTCCGCGTCGGGCCGCAGCGGCTGCGGCGGCACGGCGAACAGTGCGTCGCGCGCGGGCTCGCTCAAGAAGTCGAAGTGTCGCAACGTCGCTCCTCCGGCTGTAGCGATCGGCCTACTTACG
>JAYVYM010000123.1:0-3055 GCA_043784245.1 Frankiales bacterium | reverse complement strand
CGCCGCCGCGGGGGTGCCCGGCATCCTGCGCCCGGAGCACGTGTCGCCCGGGGCGACCGTCATCGGCGGCGGCGTCCGGTACGAAGGTCGCCGGCTGCTGCCCGATGTCGACGAGGCCTGCGCCGAGGTCGCCGGCGCGATCACCCCCCGGCTTGGCGGCGTGGGGCCGACGACGGTGGCGATGCTGTTCCGCAATGCGGTGGAGGCCGCCGAGCGGGCTGCCGCACGGGCCTAGCCCGTGGACGAAGCGCTCAGCCGGCACACCGGATCTCGCTGTCCGGTCAGCAACGCCGGGCGTACGACTCCGACGCCGATGACCTCGTTGGCCAGCCGCGAGCGTCGATCGCCTTCCGGTATGCGGAACTCGGCGTACATCCGGAGCAGCTACTGCTTGACGACCGCCTCCGTCACGACCAGCTCGTCGACGGTGTCGTCGGCCCGGGCTCCGGGCCGCACCCCGCCCCACCCGGTGCGGACAGTTCCGAAGGTCACGTCCGGTGCTTGGCTGTCGCTGTGCGGGCGGACGGCGGGAGGGTGGGCATGAGGGTGCGAGAGACGCCCTCGCTGGCTGTGCTGGTGATCGTGGGGGCCGGGCTTGCCGCCGCAGCCGGCGGCCACTGGCGGGTCGGCGCGGGAGTGGTCGGGCTCGGGCTGTTGTTGGCGGCCGGCCTGCGGCTGAGCCTCACCCCCAGGCACGCCGGCTGGCTGGTGGTACGCAGCCGCGCCTTTGATGCGGCGCTGCTGCTGGTGCTGGGCTTCTCGGTCATCGCGCTCGCTGTCACCATCCCGCAGCCGTAGCGCCGTCCCGGTGACGCTCCCGGGCAGCTCAGGCGACCTGTCGCGGGCGACACCCGGCCGGCAGCCGCGAGCCCGCCTGCTCGTACTCTCGTGGCCGCAGCCACACGTCGACGAGCGGAGCCCCAGCCGATGGCCAGCACGACCCCCACCACCGTCACGGTCACCGGCGCCGCCGGCCAGATCGGCTATGCGCTGCTGTTCCGGATCGCCTCCGGTCAGCTGCTCGGCCCGGACACCCCCGTGCGGCTGCGCCTGCTGGAGATCCCGCCGGCCCTCAAGGCCGCCGAGGGCACCGCGATGGAGATCGACGACTGCGCCTTCCCGCTGCTCACCGGGATCGACATCACCGCGGACGCGCGGGCGGCCTTCGACGGCGTCGACGTCGCGCTGCTCGTCGGGGCCCGGCCCCGGACGGCCGGGATGGAGCGCGGCGACCTGCTCTCGGCCAACGGCGGGATCTTCAAGCCGCAGGGCGAGGCGCTCAACGCGGGCGCGGCGCCGGGCGTACGCATCCTGGTGGTCGGCAATCCGGCAAACACCAACGCGCTGATCGCCGCCTCGCACGCCCCCGACATCCCCGGCTCGCGGTTCACCGCGATGACCCGGCTGGACCACAACCGGGCGCTGTCGCAGCTGGCCAAGAAGACCGGCACCACCGTCAACGACATCAGGCACCTGACCATCTGGGGCAACCACTCCGCGACGCAGTACCCGGACTGGAGCCAGGCCACGATCGGCGGCCGGCCCGCCGAGGACGTGGTGGGCGACCGCTCGTGGCTGGAGGGCACCTTCATCCCCACCGTGGCCAAGCGCGGAGCGGCGATCATCGAGGCCCGCGGCTCGAGCTCGGCCGCGTCGGCCGCGAACGCTGCCGTCGACCATGTCCATGACTGGGTCAGGGGCACCGTGGAGGGCGACTGGACGTCCGCCGCGATCATGTCCGACGGTTCCTACGACGTACCGGAAGGCATCATCAGCTCTTTCCCGGTGACCAGCAGCGGGGGCGAGTGGGAGATCGTGCAGGGCCTGGCCGTCGACGAGTTCTCGCGCGGCAGGATCGACGCGTCGGTCGCGGAGCTGATCGAGGAGCGCGACGCCGTCCGCGAGCTCGGGCTGCTCGGATGAAGATCATCTACACGTACACCGACGAGGCGCCCGCCCTTGCCACGCACTCGCTCCTGCCGATCCTGCAGGCGTACGCCGGCAAGGCGGGGGTCGACATCGAGACGCGCGACATCTCGCTGGCGGCCAGGGTGCTCGCGCAGTTCCCGGACCGCCTGTCCGAGGACCAGCGGGTGCCGGACGCGCTCACCGAGCTCGGCGAGCTGGCCAGGACGCCGCAGGCCAACATCATCAAGCTGCCCAACGTGAGTGCCTCCCTGCCGCAGCTGAAGGCGGCGATCGCCGAGTTGCAGTCGGCGGGCTACCCGGTGCCGGACTACCCGGAGAGCCCGCAGACCGACGCGGAGCGGGCCGCCCGCAGCGCCTACGACGCGGTCAAGGGCAGCGCCGTCAACCCGGTCCTGCGCGAGGGCAACTCCGACCGCCGGGCGCCCGCCTCGGTCAAGGGGTACGCGCGTGCGCACCCACAATCGATGGGCGCCTGGTCACCCGACTCCCGCTCGCACGTGTCGACGATGGACGACGGCGACTTCCGGCACACCGAAACCTCGGTCACCCTGCCCGCGGCGACGACGCTGCGGATCGAGCACATCGCCCCCGACGGCACGGTCACCGTGCTCAAGGCGGCACTGCCGGTACTGGCCGGCGAGATCGTCGACGCCGCCGTGCTGCGCAAGGCCCCGCTCGAGGCCTTCCTCGCCGCCCAGATCGCGGACGCCAAGGCGCTGAACGTGCTGTTCTCGGTGCACCTCAAGGCCACGATGATGAAGGTCTCGGACCCGATCATCTTCGGCCATGTGGTCGAGCAGTTCTTCCCGGCCGTCTTCGCCTCGTACGGCGAGGAGCTGGCGTCGGTGGGCGGCGACCCCGACGACGGCCTGGCCAGCGTGCTGGCGGCGGTCGAACGCCTTCCCTCAGCTGCCCGGGCAACCATCGGGCGGGCCGTCCAGGCTGCGTACGAGACCGGCCCGGCGCTGGCGATGGTCGACTCGAGCCGGGGGGTCACCAACCTGCACGTCCCGAGTGACGTCATCATCGACGCCTCGATGCCGGCCGCGATCCGGGCGTCGGGCCAGATGTGGAACGCTCACGACCAGCAGCAGGACACCAAGTACGTCATCCCCGACTCCTCCTA
>JAYVYM010000122.1:0-12942 GCA_043784245.1 Frankiales bacterium | reverse complement strand
TCACGCCACACCGTCGCGAAACCGCCAGGGCTGCGCACGTTGCCGGCATGGAACTGGTCGGCAATGGCGAACGGGCAGGCGTACACGTCACCGACCGGGTCGATCAGGCAGACGACGCGGCCGGCGCCGCACAGGTTGAGCCCCGGCAGGGCGTCGCCGTACGCCGCGAGATGGAAGAACGAGTCACCGGTCAGCACGCCCTCGCCGTGCCGCACCAGCCAGTCGTAGAGCTGGCGCTGCTGGGCCTGGGTGGGGTGCAGATCGTCCCAGACGTCGGCGCCGCGGCCGGACGGGCGCAGCCGGGTCAGCCGGAGCTGAGCGCCGAACCGGTCGGCGATGGCCTTGAACTCGTCGAGCTGGCCCAGATTGTGCCGGGTGCAGACGACCGACAGCTTGGCCTGCACGCCCGCGTCGGACAGGTGCTGCAGCGCCCGCACGGCGGTGTCGTAGGACCCCACGCCGCGGACCGCGTCGTTGACCTGCGGGGTCGCGCCATCGATCGAGATCTGCACGTCGACGTAGGAGTTGGCAGCGATCCGTCGGGCTGCCTGCGCGTCGATCTTGATGCCGTTGGTCGAGAACTTCACGCCGACGTCGTGGGACGTGGCGTAGTCCAAGAGTTCCCAGAAGTCGCTGCGCACCGTCGGCTCGCCGCCGCCGATGTTGACGTAGAAGACCTGCATCCGCTGGAGCTCGTCGATGACGGCCTTGCACTCCTCGGTGCTCAGCTCGCGGGGGTCACGCCGGCCGCTGCTGGACAGGCAGTGCGAGCACGCCAGGTTGCACGCGTACGTGAGCTCCCAGGTCAGGCAGATGGGGGCGTCGAGACCGAGCGCGAAGTGCTCGACGAGCGGGAGGGTCGCGGTCACGTGGGCTCCGGTTCATGAGCGGCGCTGTCGGCGCTCGTGCGTTCGGTGATCATGTCGGTATCGATGAGCTGGGACAGTGCCCGTTCGTACGACGGGAGCTCGCTCAGGAGCAGGCCGGCCGCCGTACAGGCATCCCGGGCGGTCGCTGCGGCGGGCAGCCGCTGCACGACGTCGAGCAGCCGGCGGTCCTTCAGGAAGGACAGCCGGCGGGTGCCGAAGTGGTAGAGCAAGGCCCCGAAGGACTCCGGCCGCACCGCGACCTGCGGGTGGAGGTCCCAGCCGCGATCCAGGACGGCGCTCAGGACCGACTCCGGTGCGCCCGGCCGGCCCTGCGGTCTAGTAGACGCCGCACATGCCGTCGATCGAGACGTCCTCGACGAGCAGGTCCTGCTCGACGGCGCCCGGCTGGCTGGCCGGGTCCGGGAGCGTGGCCGGCTCGGAGGTGACGCTGGGCGGGGCGGTAGCGGTGCTGTCCATGCATCCTCCAGGGGCGGGCCGGCTGTGACCGGCGTCACGGGGGACAGTAACGGCACCCGGTGCCGATGACTACCCCTGCTTCGGACGAAACGTGTCGAGGAGGAACGAAATGCTCGGGGACGAGGTCGCGTCGCGAGCGGGGCGACCGTCAGCGACCAGTCGCGGCGATCTCGAGATGGTCGCGCGTGAGCTGTTCGCCGAGCGCGGTTTCGACGCCACGACGGTGGAGGACATCGCTGCGGCCGCCGGCATCGGACGCCGCACCTTCTTCCGCTATTTCGCCTCCAAGAACGACGTCGTATGGGGCGACTTCGACCGGGGGCTGGCCGATCTGCGGGCCCGGCTGGCCGCCGCCGACCGGGATCAGCCACTGCTCGACGCCCTCCGCGAGGGGGTCCTGGCGTTCAACGTGCTGCCGGCCGGCGGTCTCGAGTGGCACCGCGCCCGGATGGGGCTCATCCTCACCGTGCCGGCTCTGCAGGCACACAGCACGCTGCGTTATGCCGCCTGGCGCGGTGTCGTAGCGGAGTTCGTGGCCGTGCGCCTAGGACTGGCGGCCGGGGCCCTGCTGCCACAGCTCGTCGGCCATCTCTGCCTCGGCGCGGCCCTCACCGCGTACGAGCAGTGGTTACAGGACGTGGCGGCAGACCTGCCGGACCTGCTCGATGCGGCGCTCCGGGCATTGGACGGCAGTTGGGCCCAGGGCACATAAAGGCTGGGCAACCACTGTCTCATTGCAGGGGCTAAACCCTGTTCGACTGGTCTCAGGTGGCGCGCAACCGGGCGAATCATGTCCCGAGTTCTTGACCCAACACCCGCATCGTCCCCAGCCTCGCGCAGCAGCGGAATCCCCGCGTGACCCCTGACGGAGGACAACCAGATGAGCGAACGAGTGGTAGAGGACCGGATCGACCTGGACCGGCCAGTGGCCACCGAGGCCCAACAGATCGAGCAGCAGGCGCCGGTTGCCACCGGCGGGGACCCCGCGATGCTCGGCCTTCCTACGTTCATCGCCGGCAGCATCGCGCTCGGCCTGGCGCTGACCGGATACCTGCCCGCGGCGGGTGCAGCCGGCATTCTTCCCATTGTCATCATGTCCAATGGTCTCGGTCTGCTCATCGCGACCATCTGGGCAATCCGTCTCGGTCAGAGCGCCGTGGCGTGCATCTTCGGCACCTTCACCGGTTTCTGGCTGTCCTACGCCGTGCTCCTGCTGGGGCTCGGGCACAACTGGTTCGGCCTGACTCCTGCCGCCAGCGCCAGTCCCGCCGTCCAGACTGCCGCGGCCGGCGTGATCAAGGACACCGTGTCGACGTTCCTCCTGAGCTGGGTGATCGTCGTCGCGGTGCTCACCCTGGTGATGCTGCGCCTGCCGCTGGCTTTCACCGTGCTGCTCGCTCTCGTCGACGTCGCCCTCATCCTCGTGCTGCTGGGCAACGTCAACACCAACGCAAACCTCAGCAAGGCCGGCGGTTGGGTGGTGTTCGCCTTCGCCGCCCTCGGTGTCTACCTGTTCGCCGGGGCTGCCTCGGTGGCCACCGGCGGCAAGCCCTTCGGCCTCGGCAAGCCGATCGCCAGCTAGGACCAGACCCGGCCCGACAGCCTCCGCCCCCTGGTGGGCGGGGGTTGTCGCCATGTCCGGGCCGCCCTGACCGATCGGACAGCCGGCCTCCTCGCCGTTGCGGCGCAGCTGCCCGCCGGACGTCCCGCATCGTCGTCCGGACTTGTGCATCCGGTCACGTGCTCCTTACCGTCCGTCCCCTGCCATCCCGACGAGAGGACACGCCGATGCAGGTCGAAGAGCTGCTCAAGCCCTTCCCCATCAAGGAGTTCCACGCCTTCCCCAAGGCCCTGATGGGTCCTGGGGCGCACGAGCTGATCGGCCCGGAGGCCATCAAGCTGGGCTTCACCAGGCCACTGGTGATGACCTCCGGCCTGCGCGGCACCGACATCGTCCACAAGATCGTCGAGTCGCTGAAGTACCACGGCCTCGACCCGGTGCTCTACGACAAGGTCGAGTCCAACCCCAAGGACTACAACGTCATGGACGCCGTGGCGCTCTACCAGTCCAACAAGTGCGACAGCTTCGTCTCGATCGGTGGCGGCTCGAGCCACGATGCCTGCAAGGGCGCCCGCGTGTCCGTCGCCCACGACGGCCGCAACGTCAACGAGTTCGAGGGCTTCAACAAGTCCGAGAACATGAAGAACCCGCCGCACATCGCAGTGTCGACCACGGCCGGCACCGGCTCGGAGACCTCGTGGGCGTACGTCATCACCGACACCACCACCGACCCGGACAATCCACACAAGTACGTCGCCTTCGACGATGCGGCCATCGCGAGCCTCGCCATCGACGACCCGGTGCTCTACTACGACTGTCCCGTCGACTACACCGCGCAGTGCGGCTTCGACGTGCTCGCCCACGCCTCCGAGCCCTACGTCTCACGGCTGAACTTCGAGCCGTCGCTCGGTAATGCCCTTCGCGCCATCAAGCTCACCAACGAGAACCTGCGGGAAGCAGTCTGGAACGGCCAGGACCTCAAGGGCCGCGAAGGCATGATGTACGCGCAGTACATCGCTGCGCAGGCCTTCAACTCCGGTGGCCTGGGCATCATCCACTCGATCTCGCACGCGGTCTCGGCGTTCTACGACACCCACCACGGACTGAACAACGCGGTGGCCCTGCCCCGCGTCTGGGCGTTCAACATGCCGGCCGCCTACGGCCGGTTCGCCGACATCGCCGAGGCGATGGGCGTCGACACACACGGCATGACCAAGGTCCAGGCGGCCGACGAGGCCCTCAAGGCGGCAATCCGGCTGCTGCGCGACGTGGGCATCCCGGAGCGTTTCGTCGATGTCACGAAGGACAGCTACAGCAAGAACCGGCTGGGCATCGGGCCGACCCAGTTCTATGCCAACGCCGGCGTGATCAAGGGCGACGACCCGGACGTGGACCGCATCACCAACCACGTCCTCGGCGACGCCTGCACCCCGGGGAACGCGAAAGAGTGCTACTTCGACAACGTGCGCCCCGTCGTCGACCACTGCATGAACGGGTCGCTAGACGACTTCCTGTAGGCAGTTCGCCCATCCCGATCCCGCTCCGCTCGTCGTGGGCCCTGGCTGCCCGGCACACCGCCGGGCCGTCGGGGCCTGCCCGAACGGCCGGGGACACCCCACCCTGGAGACAGCGCGCGTGACCCTGCCCCACGCCGAGTTCACCGACGTTGACGAGGTCATCAGTCGGCTCGCCGAGCACGGCTACCTTGCCGACGAGCGGCTCGCAACCAGCGTGTTCCTGCTGTCCCGGCTGGACAAGCCGCTGCTCCTGGAGGGCCCGGCGGGGGTCGGCAAGACCGAGCTGGCCAAGACCCTCGCGCTGGCCACCGGCCGGCGGCTGGTGCGCCTGCAGTGCTACGAGGGTCAGGACGAGACCAAGGCGCTGTACGACTGGGACTACGGCAAGCAGCTGCTCTACACCCAGATCCTGCGCGACAAGATTGCCGAGCTGCTGGGAGACGCGCACGACCTGGCCGAGGCCGTCGACGCGGTGTCGGCCCAGGAGAGCCTGTTCTTCTCCGAGCGCTTCCTGGCGGTGCGGCCGCTGCTGGATGCGATCCGGTCCGAGGAGCCGGTCGTGCTGCTCATCGACGAGGTGGACCGCGCCGACGAGGCGCTCGAGGCAGTCCTGCTCGAGCTGCTCGCGGAGTTCCAGATCTCCATCCCGGAGATCGGCACCTTCCTCGCGCGCTCCCAGCCGTACGTCCTGCTGACCAGCAACAACACCCGCGACCTGTCGTCGGCGCTGAAACGACGCTGTCTGCACCTGACGCTGGAGTACCCCGGCCGCCAGCGCGAGCTCGACATCATCGAGAGCAAGAACACCGGGCTGGCCGGCGCCCTGGTCGAGGGGCTGGTGGACGTGCTGCACGAGCTGCGCGCCCTGGACCTGCGCAAGGCGCCCAGCATCTCCGAGGCCGTCGACTGGGCCCGGACCCTGGCTGTCCTCAACGCCGAAACCCTGGACCCGGCGCTGCTCTCGCGGACCATCTCGGTGGTCCTTAAGTACGAGAAGGACGTCGGCACCGCGCTGTCCAAGGTGCGGGCGCTGCAGGACCCCAACCGCCGGGTCGGCCGCGGCGGGGCCGGGCGGGACAAGCCCCGGGGCACCCACGACCACGGCGCCGGCGCGCACGAGCACGGCGTGGGCGACCAGGACCACGAGCACGAGCCGGCGCCGGTGGCGGCGGCGCCATCGGGCTCCCCGGGGCTGCGACCAGCCTCCGAGCGCACCGAGGAAGGCGCCGCGGCGCGCGCCGACAAGGACCTGCCCGGACGGCACGGCAACTACTACGGCGGCCGGTCCGCCTTCAACAAGCGCTGAGCCGGCGTGGACGAGGCGGTCCTGCGCTTCGCGACCGTGCTGCGTGAGCGCGGCGTGCGACTGTCGGTCGCCGAGGTCGCCGACGCCTCGCGGGCGGTGGCGGCTGTCGGGCTCCGGCGGCGCCAGCCGGTACGCCTGGCCCTGGAGGCCGCATTGGTCAAGGACGGCCGTGACCTGCTCGTGTTCGACGAGCTGTTCGAGCTGTTCTTCCGACTGCGGCCGGTCGAGCCGCCCGAGCCGGGTCACAGCCACGACCACGCGCACGACGACCTCGTCGACACCGGGCAGCTGCACGACTTCACGCTGTCGGAGGCGCCGAGCCCGGAGCCCCAGACCGGCCACAGCCACGACGAGCCGGTCGACATACGGGAGTACTTCGACGAAGACGACCTCGCGTCGTCGTACAACATGCATCAGGAGGCCAACAAGATCGACCTGGCCTCGCTGACCGACGAGCTGGTGCTCAACGCCGACCAGACCGCCGAGAAGGACGGCCTGGCCGGTGTGCAGCTGGAGACGTCGCGGCTGCACAACGCCGCCTCCGCGAAGGACCTCGCGGCTGCCGGCGCGACACAGGTCGACGCCGAGCTGTCGGTCGCCGAAGGGATGGCGCTGGACCAGCTGCTGGCCCAGCAGGACGACGCCCCGCTGCCCGAGCACCTGCGCGGCGTCGACCTCGAGGGCCTGGTCGCCAACCTGCCGGAGCTGCTCAAGCGGCACCTGGAGCGATTCCTGGCGCTCGGCCTCGAGGTCGACACGCACGACCCGTCGGCGCTGTTCAAGGAGCGGATCAGCGAGCGCGAGCGGCGCGACCTCGAAGAGGTGCTGGCCAAGCTCGGTCGCTCGGTCAAGGGCGCGCTCACCCACCGCAAGCGACCGGCCGCGACCGGCCGCATCGACGTCAGCCGCACGATGGCGCACAACATGCGCTACGACGGCGTGCCCTTCCAGCCCGTCACGATCTCCCGCAAGGAGGACAAGCCCAAACTGGTCGTGCTCGCCGACGCGAGCATGTCGGTACGCAACAGCGCCCGCTTCACCTTCCACCTGGTGCACGGCCTGCAGCGGCTGTTCCCGCGGGTGCGCACGTACGCCTTCGTGGACGCGGTCACCGACGTCACCGTGCCGTTCGAGACGCACGGGCTGGAGGACGCGCTCGGTCTGGTGTTCGGCGCCGAGCTGCTCGACGTCGACGCCTCCTCGGACTACGGCGCGGTTTTCGAGCAGTTCGCCGAGGAGCACCTGTCGGCGCTGACCCGGCGCACCACGCTGCTGGTGCTCGGCGACGGGCGCAGCGGCGGCCGTGACCCGGGCCTTGAGGCGCTGCGGCAGATGCGTCGGCAGAGCCGCCGGCTGGTGTGGCTGTCCCCGGAGCCGCGCTACTCCTGGGACCTGGGCTCGTGCGACATGCGGCTGTACAGCCGGCTGTGCGACCGGGTCGAGGTCGTGCGTGACGTGCAGGGCCTGGACAGCACCGTACGGGCGCTCGCCGACGTGCTCGCGTGACGCCGGCGTACGACGCCGACCTCGGCGACGCGCTGGCCGCAGGACTGCACGGTCCGCCGCCGGGCGACCTGGCCGAGTTCGAGCGCACGTTCACCGCGCTCGTCGAGGCGGGTCACCCCGATCCGGCCACGGCCTGGGACAGCTTCTACGACCGCACCCTGCAGCGGGTGCTCACCGGCTGGGACGCACCCTGTGATGGTGGCGGCACGGTCGCGTGCTTCACCCGGATCTGGGTCCGCGCCGCCGCGCTCGCGCGGGGCCCCAGCGTGCTGGATGTCGGCAGCTGCTTCGGCTTCCTGCCGCTGGCCTGGGCGACCCGCACCGGCCACCCGCGGCTGCTCGCGGTCGACCTCGCGCCGGCCTGCGCTGCGCTGGCCGGGCGGCAGGCCCGCCGGCTCGGCCGCGACGTCACCGCGGTCTGCGCCGACGGGGGCGCCCTGCCGCTCGCCGACCGGGCGGTCGCCACCGTGCTGCTGCTGCACGTGCTGGAGCACATGCCTCCGGAGGCCTCGGACCGCCTGTTGCAGGAGGCGCTGCGCGTCGCCGACCGGCGTGTCGTGGTCGCGGTGCCCGTCGAAGACCGGCCGGACCCGCTGTACGGCCATGTCCAGGTCTTCGACCTGGCCCAGCTGGCCCGGCTGGCCCGGCAGACCGGCTGGCACGCCTCGCTCGCCGACGCCGACGGCGCCTGGCTGATCCTGGACCGGCCGGGGACGAGCCCCCCGACGACCAGCGACCGCTAGCCCTACATCTGCAGCAGGCCGAGCTGGCCGGAGCGGTAGACGACCTCGGCGCGGCGCTTCACGCCGAGCTTCTCCATGACGTTGTGAACGTGGAACTTCACCGTCGTCTCGCTGATGAACAGGGACTGGCCGATCTGCTTGTTCGAGAGCCCGTGCGCGAGCAGCCGGACGACCTCGGACTCACGCGCGGTGAAGGTCACAGCCGGCTCGCGGGCGCCCTCGCCGGACATCGTGCGGACCACCACGGCCGCGGCGTGGCTGTCGAAGGCGCTCTCGCCGGCGCGTACCGCCCGGATGCTGCGGACCAGGACGTCGGCGTCGACGTCTTTCAGGACGTAGCCCTTGGCCCCGCTGCGGATGGCTTCGACGACCAGCCGCTCGTTCAGGAACGTGGTGAGCACCAGAACCCGGACGGTCGGGTCCTCGGCGGTCAGCTGTCGGCACACCGTCAGGCCGGCGTCGTCGTCCTCGCCGAGCTTGAGGTCGAGCAGCACGACGTCAGGTCGGTGCTCGCGGACGGCGTCACGGGCCTCGTGCGCGGTGCCGGCCTCGGCCACGACAAGCAGCTCGTCCTCGCGCTCCAGCATCGTGCGCAGGCCCTGCCGGATGATCGCGTGGTCGTCCACGATCACCAACCGCGTGGACGAGGTCTCGGCGGGAGCAGCCGCGGCGCCGGTCACCGGGACTGCTCGTGCAGGGGTACACAGACCTGCAGGCAGACGCCGCCGGCGGGCTCGTCGCAGATCATCAGCCGGCCGTGGACCTGGCGGATGCGCTCCTGGATGTTGCCCAGACCGCGGTGGTAGCCGTCGGTGCTCGCCAGGCGGGCCTGTTCCAGGCAGTGCAGCAGCACGTCGGCCCGGCCCTGGCCGTTGTCGCTGACCTGAACCTGCACCTCGCCCGGGCCGTAGGTGAGCTCGACGCACGCGCGGTCGGCGTCGGCGTGGACGACCGTGTTGAACAGCGCCTCCTTCACCACCATGTACAGCGCGCGGTCCACCTGCGAGGGCAGCGGCCAGCAGGGCCGGCCGCTGCTACGCACGTCGATGGTCAGGCCGTGGATCCGGTGCTGGTCGGCGAGTCGTTGCAAGGCAGCGAGCAGGCCGTGGGTCTGCAGGTCGTCGCCGCTGCTCAGCTCGAAGATCGCCGCGCGGATGCTGTCGACGGTCGAACGGGCCAGCTGCTTGATCTCGGTCAGTCGCTCGGCGACCTCGCGCTGCCGGCTCTCGGCGCGGCACCACTCGACCTGCATCCCCATCGACAGCACGTGCTGAGCCACGCTGTCGTGCAGGTCGCGGGCGATCCGCTGCCGCTCCTCGGCCAGGACCTGGCCCTCGCGCGCCCCGACCAGTTCGTGCCTGGCCTGCTTGAGCAGCTGGTTGCGGCGGGCCAGCGCCCTGGCCTGCTCGGCCGCGGCGAGCAGGGCGTCGTCCGCCGCGAGCCGCGACGCCTCGGACGCGGCCAGCCGCCGACTGCTCTCGATCGCCCCGGCGAGCTGGTTGGTCAGCGTGCCCAGGATGGCAAGGTCGGTGCCGTCCGGGCGTTTCGACTGCGGCACCGCGGCGACGACGTAGCCGTCAGCCTGTCCGCTGCGCGGCAGGGGAGCCACCAGCAGCACCGCGCCGAGCTCAACGACCAGCCGCAGGACGCCGGTGGGCGGGCAGTCGGCGATCAGCCGCTCCGCCTGGCGTACGACGTCGTCGGCGAGGTCGTCGTCGGGCGGCTCCGCCTCGCGCGGGTGCAGCGACGGGACGCAGACCCGGGCGCCGCCGAGCGCCGGATGGGCGGACACCAGCACGACGGCGCGGGCACCGAGCAGCCGGGCGATCACCGGCAGCGTGCTGTCGACCAGGTAGCGGGCGTCGCCGGCGGCATCGGCGAGCACCCAGGAGACCGCGTTGACCGCAAGGAGGGCGCGCTGGAGGTCCTGCGTGCTTTGCCGGTACTCGCTGTAGTAGCGGCCCTTGGACGACCGGACCCCGAGCAGGTCGTCGAAGGCTGCCGGCCGGAGCGCCGCGTCCCGAGCGGGCGTCACAGCGCTGCCCGCATGGTGGCGTCTGCCGCGCGGGCGACAACCTGCGACGGCCCGCCTGCGGTCTGGGCCGGGACGCGGCCCGGCGCCCTCGGGTGGGCGAGCATGTCGCCCGAGCCCGGTGGCGGCGGAGCGACCCGGGACAGGGAGTCGGGCAGCGGGGGCTGCGTCAGCACGGTCGACCTCCGTCTGTGGCGTGGGCCACAACGGCAACGTACGGACAGGGCGCGACGCTGACCAGTCTGGGTCGATGCGGCGTGTCCGGGCCGCCCGTGCGGACGGCTTTCCCACCTGTCCGACCGGCCGGTGAGGCGGGTCGGGTCAGACCGGCCGGCGGCCGTCGACCCGCAGGTAGAACGAGGCGGGCCGGGCTGCGCGGAGCACCGGCGTCGGCACCGAGCTGTGCCCCTGCTCGTGTACGGGGAGCTGCCCGGTGGCGCTCTGGAAGCATGGCGAGCAGCTGTCCAGGACGTCGCCGGGAACCAGCCAGACGCGGTCGACGACCGCGCCACACTTGTCGCAGACATCACCGGGCAAGCGTCGGCGGACCGCGAAGACGTCCCTGTCCATGCCTCCAGGATGCCTCCTGGGGTCCCGACGAGCCCCTTGTTCCGAAGGGGTCCGTCACACCGGCGGGCGGCGGCCCGTGGGCTGCGCGAGAATGGGACATGCCCTCGACCCGTACGGCGCTGCTGCTCGGCGTTGTCGCCGTGGCCACCGTCGGCGTCTACGTGACGGCGTTCGCGCTGGACACGACGAGGGACCGCCCGGACACGCTGGATGTCGGGCCGGTGCCCGGCGCCGCGGCCTCGGCCTGCGCCCGGTTGCGGGTCAGCCTCGACGCGCTCCCGCCGCTGGCCCCGGGGTCGCCGCAGGCCGACCGCCTCGCCCGGCTCGCCGTGCAGGACCGTGCCGTCCGCGACCTGGTCACCTCCGTCCGGGCGGTCGGTGAGCCGGCGCTGCGCAGGGACGTGCCGTCCGAGCAGTGGCTGTCGGACTGGACCGCGCTCGCGGACGCGCGGCTGGCGTACACCGCTGCCGGCGCGACCGGGCCGTTTTCGCCGCCCATGCAGGACGGTCGCCCGGTCACCGACCGGATGGGGATGGTGGGCGTCAGTGCCTGCTCGGTGCCGCAGGCACTGACCGTTGCCCCCTGAGCCGGTGCGGCCCGCAGCCTTCTTCGAGGGCCTCGACGTCATCGAGGCACCGCGTGACCTGGTCGCGCTCGGCGGCACCCTGGACCCGGAGACGCTGGTCGCGGCCTACCGCGCCGGCTGCTTCCCCTGGCCGCCGTCCGGGCCGCACGCGGCCGCGCTGGACCGCTCGGCCCGGCGGCTGGCTCGCAGCGGCCGGGTCCCTGTCCTACCCGGCCTCGACGGGCTGGTGCCCTGGTGCTCCCCCGAACCGCGGGCGGTCGTGCTGCCGCACCTGCTGCGGGTGCCGCGGTCACTGCGCCAGCGGCTACGCCGGTGCGGCTGGGACACCACCGTCGACACCGCCTTCGCCGACGTCGTGGCGGGGTGCGCCGACCGCGGGGACACCTGGATCACCAGCCGCGTACGTCAGGCGTATGCCGACCTGCACGTCCAGGGGGTGGCGCACAGCCTGGAGGTGTGGGACGGCGACCTGCTGGTCGGGGGTCTGTACGGCGTCCTCACCGGGCGGGTGTTCAGCGGGGAGTCGATGTTCCATCGCATGACCGACGCCTCGAAGGTCGCCCTCGTCGACCTCGTGGACCGCCTTGTCGAAGGCGACGTCAGGCTGCTGGACACCCAGCAGCAGACCGAGCACCTCGCGAGCCTCGGGCAGGTGGTGGTCGCCCGCCGCGAGTACGTCGCGGCCCTGCACGTCCTGCGCGACCAGCCCGGCGCGCTGCCCGCCGGCCGCCGCCCCGTCGCCCGGCTCGCCCCCGCCCAGTGAACCCGCGTTCACTTCCCCGGCGAGAGTTCACGTCCCGCGGGCCGCAAAGGCGCGCTCCCGAAGGGGCGGCGGAGCTCTGCAGATGCCGAGGGGGGCGACCCGTCAGGACCGCTGCGCGGCGGGATCGCTCAACGCGTCGGTGAGCAGCCCGACGAGGGACTCGAGCTGCAGGTCGACAGCGGACGGGAGGTCCTCATCCGAGCCGTCCAGCGCCCGGGCCGCCAGGCCCGCCTTGTCATCGATCAGGTCGGCGATGCGCGCGTCGATGGTCTGCGCGGCGATGATCCGCCAGGCGACCACCGGCTGGTCCTGACCGATCCGGTGGACCCTGTCGATGGCTTGCGTCTGCTCCGCGTGGGTCCAAGACAGCTCGGCGAGCACGACGTTGGACGCGACCTGCAGGTTCAGCCCCACTCCCGCGGCCGTCAGCGAGCACACCGCGACCGCGATCTCCGGGTCGTTGACGAACGCGTCGATGTTGCGCTGCCGGACGCGGGTGGTCTGCTCGCCCCGGATCGAGCAGTAGCCGAGTCCACGCTGTGTGAAGGTCTGCTCGGCGGTGTCCATCACGTCCACGTGCTTGGCGAAGAAGACCACCTTGCCCACGTTGCGGGCCAGCTGGGCGGTGTAGTCGGCTGCCGGTACGGCTTTGGCCTGGCCGATCCGCCGCAGCATGCTGAAGACGTTCTCGCCGTGGGTCTCCTCGGTGTCCTGCCGCTCCCAGCCGGCGACCCGGCGGACGAGGTCGTGGTCGATACCGTCGACGACCACACCTTGGGTACGCGCCTCGAGCGCGCTGCGGTAGCGCTTGACCAGTCGGCGGGCCAGCACGCGCTCGCCGTCGCGGATCGAGCGACCCACGGGGCCCTCGAGCTCGACCGGCAGGTCGGCGATGCGCCGGGCAGGGATGTCGGCGGCCACGTCCACCTTGCGCCGCCGGACGATGCCGAGGTCGATGACGGCCGCGCGTGCGGCCTGGGGGAAACCTGCGTCCACCGGGGTCAGGCCGTT
>JAYVYM010000121.1:0-2677 GCA_043784245.1 Frankiales bacterium | reverse complement strand
ACGGCAGGGTCGCCGGCTAGCTGCGCTACGAAGTTCACGAGGGCGATGGCGGTGAACAAGACGTACTGCAGATCGGGCCAGGCGACCGTTCCGTCGTCGTCGGTGAAGAGCTCGGTCAGGCCGAGGAGGACACCGACATGGTCAGCTGCCACCGGCTTCCTCACGTATGCCCGATTACCGGCGGCGACGGTGTTCGCTGCGACGGGGCCGATCCCGCCGTTGCTGCGGCTGACCGCCGCCTGGGCGACCGTCGCAGCTGTCGCCGGCAGACCGAGCAGCACCAGGTACTCCGGGCGCCAGCCCGTCGTCACCGAGTTGGTGAACAGCGTGCCGGGGAGGGAACGAGCGAGCAGCAGCAGGTAGACGAAGGCCATGACCAGCGTGCCTGTCCACAGGCAGATCTGGGTCCGGCTGGTGGACACGCGCCCGTCTGAACCGACGAGCGCGGCTTTCAGGCCCCGCTGCCGGAACCGCAAAGTGGCGACTTGGCCAACCGTGGTCCGCGACCTCGGCGCTGGAGTCTGCGCGCCGATCAGTAGTGCGTGCAGGCCGACCCCGACTGCAACTACGGTCAGCAGTGCCGCCACCGCCGCCACTTGCCGGTGGCTCAAGGTGTAGGAGGTGGCACGGGCGACCGGGATGTCGACGGCGATCGCGGCCGCGACCAGCAGGCCAGCCACCGGACCCCATCCGCCCGTCGGATGGCCGCGCCTGCCAGGGCCAGCGTCCGGCCCCTGCCCAAGCCGGGGGGTATCGGGGGTGCGAGGCGGAGGTGTCAACCCCGGGCCCGGTGGCGGACCAGCGGGGGGCGGGGGGGCGGCCGGCGCGGGCGTGCCGTCGGGCTGCTCTGATGTCGTGGTCATGAGAGCTCCTCGCGGGTGGGCGTCGCCGCGAACGAGATCGCGGACGCGAAGGGTTGGGCTGCCGACGTCGATGCCGGCGGTAGGCCAAGGCCAACGGGCGCTGCTGTGATCGCGGGATTGCTCTGTGCCGGTAGCGAGGGTGCCCGGCACGTCCAGGTGGCAGGCCAGGTCTGGGGTCCCACCACGCCGTCGACGGTGAGGGCGGACAGCTGCTGGACGAGCCGGCAGATCGACTCGCTGATCGGCCCGTACTCGCTGTCGGCCTGGGACGCGCCGAGCTCAAAGCCGTCGTCGAGGCAGCGCTGCTGCCAGGTAGTGACGTCGTCTCCGACTAAGTGCGGGCTCTTGAGCAGCAGCAGCCGCCCGGGCCACGGCGGGGCATCGGGGGCATTGCCATGGTCCTGTCCCGGTGACGACGCTCCGAAGACGACCAGCCGCGAGGCGTCGAGGACCCCGGCGATCTGCGGGTTGCCGCGTCCGGCCGGGGCGGACCAGGTGTGGGAGTTGACCCCGCCGTTCGGGCCACTGTTCCCCTCGATGGTCAGCAGCGTGCCGCCGGAGTTGGCGCGGACGATCCCGGTGTGTGTTCGGGAACCGGTGCAGCTGCCCGACTCGCTCCAGTCGAAGCAGATGATGTCACCGGGCTCAGCCTCCCAGGAGTTGCGGCGAAGGCCATGGGCAAGGCCGTAGGCGTAGGCCGCGGGGACATAGGAGAACCCGGTCCAGTGGCCCGGCTGCATGCTCGGCAGCGGGATCCCGGCCTTCCAGAAGCAGGTGGTGACGAAGTCACCGCACCAGGCCTCACCCGGGAGTCCGAGCGCCCGGCTGTAGGGGTTGTCGTGGTCGTAGCCTTGGCCCGACAGGGTGCCGACTTGACCCACCGCGTAGGCGACGACGTCTTCGCGCTGGAGCACGGGTCACACCCCCAGCAGCTTGCGCCAGGTGTCCTGGCGCACCGCTCCGTCGGCGGCTAGGCCGTTGCTTTGCTGGAACGCCTGGACTGCCTGCTGGGTGACCGGGCCGAAGTCACCGTCGACGGCGAGGGTGTTGTCCGAATACAGGCCCGGGGAGGCTGCGCGCAGCAGTCCTTGTACACGCGCAACCGCTGGGCCGTTCGCGGAGACCGCGACGTCTGGGAGCTGGGACACGATGTCCTCCGGGGCGAGAGTCGGATCGGGTAGAGGAGGGAGTGGCGGCAGGATGCGGTAGATGCAGCCGATGACCTGCGTCGCCGGGATGGAGAGCGTCGAGGTGGTCGCCGACGTGTCCGTCATCAGGGCACCGCCAAGGCTCCACGGCCCGAAGCTGGTCGCGGAGGCCGCAGCCTGCTTGTCCGTCGAGCTCCACGAGCCGCTGATGCTGACCCCGCTGGTCAGCACCAGTGCGACAACCACCCCGACCGGGACGGCCGGACCCTGGCCGCCCGGGATCAGTCCCCCGGAGGGGAGGCCGGGGATGTACCAGGTCGTGGAGCGGAGCAGCACCTCCGGCCACCAAGGTCGGGCCAGCTCGACGAGCTGGTACTTCAGCGACAGGCCGAGCGACGACGCCTCGACTGCTTGGGTCTGGGCCTCCGAACCCGCGCGGCGCAGTACGTCGATCGGGGTCACCCGGAGTCCTTCGATCCCGCCGTCGGGCACCAGCGAGGCGCCTGTGGGCGCCGCACCATCGGCCTGCGCAGCGACTTGCGCCGGGATGACTGAGGCCAGCGTCCCGTCGCGGAGGCCGGAGAGTGCCATCAGGGTCGACTGCGCCGCCGGGGATTCGACGGCCGAAGCCGCACCCGTCCGGGCAGAGACCTCAAGCGGCAGGTG
>JAYVYM010000120.1:0-4049 GCA_043784245.1 Frankiales bacterium | reverse complement strand
GGTGCCGACACAGCCACATCCGCCCCGTCGGCATCGGCACCGAGCCCAAGGACCGCATCACATGGACATCCACCGCCGGCACAGCGCACCCCGCCGGCCCCCGACAACGCGCGCGGGGCTCCTACGCCTCAGCCTGCTGACGGTGGCCTGCGCCTGCGCCTGCGGCGGCCCGAGCGGAACCTCGCTGACCAGTATCACGTCCGACCCGGCCGCCGGGCTGCTACCCCCCGGCAGCACCGTGACCTCGACCAGAAACGACGACCTGCACGGCTCGATCTCCGGCAAACAGCGCGCGGGACTCAGCCGGCAAGTTACCTCGACATCTTCCTGCTCGACGGTGTCGGCGTACTACCGTGCCGAGTTCCTGCGCCGTGGTTGGGCGCAGAACGGCGGTATCAACAGCCTCGAGAACGACATCAGCAACGTCGGCTGGAGCAAAGACCCCTTACGTTTAGGGCTCGCCATTGAGCGTGCTCCGAATACCACGACCGATGCCGCGCCCGGCGCTATTCTGCCAGGCGGCTGTCAATTCCGTGTGGACCTCCAAGGATCCTGACTGACGGATCCAGCTTTTACAATCTGGAGCGCGCCCGGCCCCTAGATCCGTTCGTGGCGGGGCTCGTCTGCGGCAGCCGAAACCGGACGGCACGTGCTTTTTCGGCGGACGCGGCTACCCTCGTCGCGCCGGTAGTCACATGTGGCAAGTGAGCCTCAAATGAAGGCCCGGACAGGCCGCTGAAGGCGTCTGACCCACCGAAGATGTTAGCGAGACCGCACAGGGCCTCCGTGTGGAACGACATCGCTGGGCGGCCCTGCTACTCGCCCGCCCCCAACCCAGCCACCAACGAGCGCAGCAGTTCGCTCTTACTTTGCCTGACGATCAGGATTCGGATGGGACCGCCTGGTTCTCCTAGTGAACGTCCGTACTGTCCTTCGGGTGCTGTCACTACGCAATCCGACAGAAATCGTTTCAGGGCTCCCATATTCTTGCCGTAGGAGCTGCATGGCGCTTCGTTATCCAAGATGGCATCCCTTAGGTCCGGGGCAGACCGTCTGTCCGCTATGCGGCGATAAGCTAATCCAGGTCGACGATGCGCTCTTAGTCGCGGTCGCTGGCCCATCTGCGCCCTCGTCCCGCCAGCCCGTGACACATCCGGCACCAACAGCCCCGCCTCCGCCTCCTCCGCGGCTACTGCTTCCTGCGCTGCCGCCTCTCTCGGCCGCTGCACTTCCTCATGTGACACACGACTCACTGACAGAGTTGCCGGTTGTGTCAGGGAGGACGGGCCAAGGCGTGGCTCCAGTCCCCGCCGCCCGGGCCGACCGCGAAACGTCTGACCGAAGCTCCACTTCCTGCCCAAGCTGCGGTGAGGTGACATCCAGTCGGTTCTGTCCCAATTGTGGAACGGGGGCGCCCAGCGACCGCCAGCCGCTGACGCTCGCGGCTCAGGACCTGCCCGAGCGCGAATTCTCTCGCGAGATTGCGAGTCCGTTGACAGGCATCGGCGTGAAGGTTGGCGAAGTTGGCCGAACCGTCATCGATTTCGCCCGCCATCGACCGATGCCGGCTGCGTTATTCGGTCTCGTGGTGATAATCCTGCTTGCGTTCGCGTTCATGCCCGCTGGTATTACAGGGGTATCACGTCACGCGCTCACGGGGACCTTCACGGTCAGCGGGTTCGACTCCATCGCGGCACAGGGCGGCACCGCTCAGGACACCATCGATGCCATGAATGCTTCCCTGTCGGGCCAGGGCGTCAACCCCAGCTATTCAAACTGCTCGTCGGGACCTGGCGGCGGCTACAGTGACATCAAGGCTGGGACTGGCGTCACGATTACTGACGGGTCGGGGAGAGTTGTCGGCACATCGACTTTGACCAGTGGGGTCCAAGGCGCTAACAGCTGCTCGTTCAATTTCACGTCGACCGTCCCGGACAGCGACTTCTACAAGATCGAAGTCTCCCGGCGAGATGCTCAGTCCTACTCGCGCCAGGAACTCAGCCAGCGGGGTTGGAGGGTCGGTCTCACACTTGGATGACCGCTGGAGCGTCGGATCTTGCCGGGTTTGCCGTTGTGGTGATGACGACGGTCCGAACCCCCGAGGTCGTGCCGGCGTCATCGACGGCCTTCACGCTGTAGCCGGGTCGGTGGTTACGGCTCGTGGACCCTTCCAAGTCTGGGTGATGACCCGTTTAATGGCCGGCGCAAGTCGCAGTGGATCGACTGGGTTGCCGTCAACACGCAACACTAGCGGTGGACCCCGCCGCGCTACAGATAGCGGTGAGGCGGGCAATGTTGACCCCGGCGGTCCACGGTCGACAACGAGCAGACCGTGCAGGTCGTAGTCGAGTCTGCCGGCGACCTGGCTGCGCCAGGCGTCGCACAGCCTTGACAGGCACGAGGGCGCCGAAGGGCTGATGATGTGACGAACCGACACCCGAAGCATGAATGGACACCAGTGGCTCCCCCTCAACGCTACGTTCCGGCGGCGCTTCTCGCTGCCTGCGCGATGCTGGCCGGCTGCGCTGGTACCTCTGGTGCCGATGCCTCCGGCGCAAGCGACTACAAGTTCGGACGTTTGGCCACCGGCGACAACGGTTTGTTCCCTATCGCTGCCCGCCGGCCAGCGCCAACAGTCGCCGGGCATACGCTTCAGGGCACAGCCTTGACGACGGCCTCTATGAAGGGTCAAGTATTGGTGCTCAATTTTTGGGCGAACTGGTGCGCAGCCTGTCGAGCCGAAGCGCCTTTCCTCAACGAAGTTGCGACACAGACCTCAGCTGGGGGCGTGGCGTTCATCGGTGTTAATGTTAAGGATCAGTTGGACGAAGCGCGTGCGTTTGAGCGGATTAATAAGACGCCTTACCCATCATTGAGTGACCAGCCGGGCGCGGTCCTATTACAGTTTCGCCGCATCGTCCCCCAATCGCCACCAACTACTCTCTTAGTCGACCGGAAAGGGAGACTGGCGGGAATCTTTAATGGCGGTGTTACGGCTGGTGAGTTGCGAGACGCCGTACAGTCACTATCGTTAGAGACAGTGTAATAAAGCACACCGGGTTTCGATCAATAGCGTCGGGCATCAATTGGTCTGCATCGGAACCGCACCCGAGTTTGCGCCCTGGTCACTGCACGACCTCAACTAGCCCTGATCTTTCGTGACCTTGCCGGCCGCGGTGCTCCGGCGGCGCTGGCCCGCTGTTGGAGAGTGATTGTGTCGTGTGGGTGTGACAGTTCGCCCGAGGTCGCTCGGGTGGCGTCGGTTCCACGGGCCGGGGTGATGTCGTCGGGACGGGGCCTGGTGCTCAGGTGGGTGCGGGCAGGCCCCGCAGCGTGGTGATGATGGTCAGGAGCAGGTCGGTCCAGCGGCCGGTCTGGTTGAGGTGCAGCACAAGGCGTCGGGCGGAGCGGGCGAGCCGGCCGGCGACGGAGAACAGCCGCAGTCGCAGGCGTTTGGGTTCCCACCGTCGGGCCGGGTGGTCGTGCAAGGTGAGCATCTGGAGCCAGGCGGTGAGCTCGCAGGCAAGGCTGACGATGGCGCACCAGATCTTGTTCTGGGCGGTGTCGTGCAGGGGGAGGTTGGTCAGGCCGGTGTCTTTGGCGTTGCGGATGCGGTCTTCGCAGCGGGCCCGCCGGCGATGGCGCAGCTCGAGGTCGGCGAGCTGCCCTCGGGCGGTGTTGGTGGCGAACGCCGTGACGCGTAGACCGTCGGCGTCGGTGAACCGCAGTTGCGCGCCGGGGTGTGGGCGTTCCTTGCGCGCGATGACCCGCATGCCTTCGGGCCAGCCGGTCAGGTCGAGCAGCCCGGTGAGCTCGGCGACCCAGGCGCCGTCCCGGACGTTCTCCTCGCTGTCGTAGGCGACCTGCCACACGTCTTTGGGGAGCCGTGCCAGGAGTTTCTCGGTGTTCGCGGGTAGCCCGAACCCGACGGAGTAGGACAGCCGCTGGGTGGTCAGCCAGTCCAGGACCTGGTGCGTGGCGCCGGCGCCGTCGATCCGGACCAGCACCTTGCGGCCCGGGCGACGGCCGCTCTGGTGGCCGGGGAGCTG
>JAYVYM010000119.1:0-5782 GCA_043784245.1 Frankiales bacterium | reverse complement strand
CGTCACGACTCCTTCGAGGTTCTCGACACCAACCTGGTGGCCACCCGGGTCTTCGCGCGCTGGGCCATGGCCAAGGTCGGTGACGACCTGGACTCACCGGACATCAACCTGATCGCACACGCCGACGGCATCTCCGGCGCGGCCTCGCGGGGCGACTCGACGCCCGAGCAGGAAGGCGTACTGAAGGTCATGCGGGACGCGGCGCACGGTCGCCCACTCGCCAGCGCGTAGTTCCTCTTGTCACGCACGGACAGGCCCCTCACCGCAGGGCGGTGAGGGGCCTCGTCACGGTCTGGATCAGGCGATGGAGCGCACGTTCGAGCGGTCCGTCACCGGGGCCTGCACGGCGGCATCGGTGGTGATGACCGCACGCAGCAGGAGGCCGCCCTGCAGCTTGACCAGCCGCGAGGCCAGCGTCGTGAGATAGCGAGCGCCGATGCGGGGGTCCGCGATCGTGCGTACGGAGACGTCATACGCCGCCTGCTTGACCTTGGCCACGAGCTCAGCCGGCGTCGGCTGGTAGAGCCAGGCCGGACCTGATACGCCCTGCACGCCCTGCACGCCGGGCAGCCCGACCGGCCCGGCGGTGCCGGCGCGGCCCTGCGAACCCTGGGCGCCCTGAGCGCCCGGTATTCCGCTGACGCCCTGCTCACCCGGCTCGCCCTGCAGGCCCTGCAGGCCCCGCGGGCCGGCGACACCGGTTTCACCGATGATGCCGCGCTGACCCGACCCGCCGCGCAGCCCCCGCTCGCCCTGCCGGCCCTGCTCGCCGACCAGGCCGCGGGGACCGGCCGCACCAAGCAGCCCCGTGGGGCCTGCCTCGCCGGGCAGCCCGACCGTGCCCTGCGGCCCCTGCAGGCCACGCTCGCCAGCCTGGCCGACCTGCCCGCGCGCACCCGGTTCGCCCAGCCGACCCGTCTCACCCGTCGCGCCCTGGCTGCCGACCAGTCCGCGCGGCCCGGTCTCGCCACGCAGTCCAATGGTGCCCTGCGGCCCAACCGTGCCCTGCTTACCGGGCAGACCCGTGGAGCCCGGCAGACCCTTGTCGCCCTGCAGGCCGGTCGCACCCTCGAGCCCCTTGGCGCCCTTGTCCCCACGCTCGCCGACGACGCCAGCCGGGCCCTTTATGCCCTTGTCGCCGCGCTCACCGGCCGGTCCGACCGGACCCACGACGCCCTTGACGCCTGGCTCGCCCTTGTCGCCTGGCTCGCCTGGCTCACCGGCCGGCCCGACACGGCCCTTGACGCCCTTGTCGCCGAACTCCCCGGCCGTACCGGCCGGGCCGTTGACGCCCTTTGCGCCCTTGTTGCCGCGCTCGCCGACCGCGCCGACGTCACCCTTGGGGCCGCGGTCGCCGGGCGCGACGGTGAGGTCGACGGTTGCGACGACGGTTTCGGTCGGGGTGCTCGTCTTCGACTGTGCCATGGAGTGCCTCTCGTGATGGGGACTAGCGGACCGGGCGTGTGTCTGCGGGCGTGCGCGCTGCTGCCTACGCGGTGGCAATACCCGGTGCTAACTCCAGCAAGCGCTGTGCGCGCAGTGCTCGTGGTCACATGACCTACGGCGCGGTGCGGCTGACCGGCAGGTCGGCGATGGTGGTCCAGAAGGCGTTGCCCCACACCTGGTAGCCCGCGTCGTTCGGGTGGAACCAGTCAGGAGCGAACTGGGTGAGCATGGCGACCGCTCCCTGACGGACCAGCGCCGCATGCAGCGCGACGATCGGCAGACCGTGCTTGGTCGCGCTGAGCGAGACGGTGTCGGCGGCCTGCCGGGCGTCGCGCTCCCAGTGCCCGTGCATGAAGTACGGGACGTCGGCCAGCACGCTTCCGGCGGGCAGCGCCGCAGTGAGCTCGTCGACCTGCGCGGCGAAACGTTGCCGGTCGTAGGCGCGAACGTCGTTGCCGCCGATAGCAACGGTCACCAGGTCGGGGTGCAGTTCGCGCAGGCGCGGCAGTTGATCGCTAAGCAGGTCCGCGATGCGCGCACCTGAGCGGCTGAGGTTGACCACCGTCACCGGCCGCCCCGTTGACCGGCGCAGCCGCTCGGCGACCAGCCCCACGTAGCCCCGGTCCGGCCGGCTCGCGCCGATCCCCTGCGCAGTGGAGTCGCCGAGTGCGACGTACAGCAGTCCGCCCGGGTCGCCGCGAGGCGCGCCCCAGTAGTCGCGGTAGCGCCCGACATTGCTGTGCAGCTGCACCAGCCCCACCGACTCGACGATCAGCAAGGTCAACACGACCAGGACAGCGACTGACCACAGCCGATGCCGTCGCACCATCCCGATCATCGCGCGGCCGGCTGCCGGAGGAGGAAAACGACCGCACGGCGAGGCCGGCAGCCGGCAGTACCCGTCACGCTGCGCTGCTCACGGAGCAGCGGGCACGGGCGCGCCGACGCGGCGCCCCTCCACCGTCTCGATCGGGACCACAACGATGTGGCTGCGGGAGCCACCGGCCACCGGCGTCGGTGCCAGCTCACGCAGCCGGTCAAGGGCGCCGCCGGTCGCCTCGCGGGCCCGCCCCGCCGCCGTCACGCTCCAGCCGCGGCCGACACCGTGCTGCGTGTAGGAGTCCGCCTGCATCGTGAGCCAGGCGCCGGCTCTGGCTGCGGCCAGGATGACACCTTCACCGGTACGCAGGACCATCTGCTCACCGTCAAGAACGACGTTGACGGGCAGCACCACTGCCGGCCCGGCCTCATGTCCCGGCAGCACGACGCGGGCGAGTTGCGCGGAGCGCAGGAAGGCCAGGCACTCGCCGCGCTCGAGTTCGTAGGGCTCGCCCCACGTGAGCGGCCCGGAGGTCACGGTCGCCCGGCCGGACCGCGTACGACAACCACCGGGCAGGGGGCATGTGTCGCGCAGTGCAGCCCGGTCGAGCCCAGCAGCAGCCCGCTGAGCTCGCCGTGACCCCGCGACCCCACCACGAGCAGATCGGCGCCGACTGCCGCATCGAGCAGCGCGTTCGCCGGATACGCCTCAACCACGCGGGACCGCACCGTCAGGGTGCCTGCACCGGCGACATCAGCTACTCCGTCGGCAATGGCCTTGGCGAGAATCTCGGTCATCTCGTCCGTCAAGTCGACCTCGACGTACGGGCCGAAGCCGGCAGCGCCGGCCATCGACATCGGGCGCTGCCAGCAGGTGAGCACATCGACGCTCGCACCGGTGAGCACGGCCTGGCGCAGCGCCCACACCAGGGCCTGCTCTGCGCAGGGCGAGCCGTCGACCCCCACGACGAGTCGTCCGGGCGCCGGCTGGTCACTGTCCCCGGGGGGCTGATCGCGGGTGCCGGCTGCGGGCGTCATGAGGCGGCCGCGGCGACTGGCTGCAGGAGGTGCGCTGCCGTACCCCCGCAGAGCTCCTCCTGCTCGAGCTCGGTTGCCCGGTTTGTGATGTCGCCGAGCCAGCGCGCGATCGCGTAGCCCACGGCGCCTGACGCGGCAGCACCGATCAGCACGGCTCTGTTCATTGACGACCTCCTCCGGCGGCAAGCACGACGCCCACCTGCAAGGATGATGCTGGGCGCCGTGCAGGCGTTGCGGCAGAGGAGAAGGTCCCGAACGACTGGGTCGGGACTTTGGTCCCAACGCCGGAGGCCGTCCGGCCCTGGCAGCCGGCGCCGCACCCGACGACGGTGCAGGTATGAACACCACCGGCACGGCGACGTGGCGCTCCGGCCCGACATTCGCACTGACCCCCGAGGAGCAGGTGCGGCACGTCGTCACGGCGGCGACCCTCGCGCCGAGCGTGCACAACACCCAGCCCTGGCGCTTCGTGACTCACGACGACGGGCTCGACCTGTACGCCGACGACAGTCGGCGCCTAGCCGTGCTCGACCCGACCGGCCGCCAGGTGCGGCTGTCGTGCGGGGCCGCCCTCGTGCACTGCCGGATCGCGGCGCGCGGGCTGGGCCTGGCCGTCGACGTGGAACTGCAGCCCGACCCTCGGGTCCCCGATCTGCTGGCTCGACTGCGGCTGCGGCCAGGCCCTGCGGCCAGCGAGGCGGAGGTCGACCTGGCTACCGCGATGCTGCATAGGCACACCTACCGGGGCGTGTTCGAGGACCGTCCCGTCCCCGATGCGCTCGTCGACCAGCTGCGGGCCCTCGCCGAGGCAGAGGGCGCGATGTTGCGGCCCGTCACGAGCGCCGGCGACCTCGTCGAGCTCGAGGTGCTGTTGGCCCGTGCCGATGCCACCGAGCAGCGCAATGCCGACTACCGCGCCGAGCTCGGCGCGTGGGTGGGCAGGGCCAGCGCCTCGAGCGACGGGGTGCCCGAGCAGGCCCTGCCGGCGGCCGGGACGACCCGTGGCTCGTCGGTGACGCTGCGGGACTTCCGCGTCGGAGATCCGCCAACCGCGCCGGGCGGCACCGCCGACCCTCCCGTTGCCGAGCGCCCGCTCGTGGTGCTGCTCTCGACGATCGGCGACGACGTCAAGGCGTGGTTGCACGCCGGGCAGGCGATGGGTGCGGTGCTGTTGCACGCGGCCAGTGCCGGCGTTCTCGCGCAGCCCCTCGGCCAGGTCACCGACCTCCCCGGCACCAGGGCGCGCCTAGGAGTTGCACTCGGCCTGGTCGGCGTGCCGCAGCTGGTCCTGCGGATGGGGTACGCCGACCAGCACGCCACGACACCGCGCCGGTCGGTCGAGGACGTCGTACGCACCTAACCCGCCAATCCGGCCTTCGGGCAGCGCGCCGGCGCGTACCGTCGTGTCGATGGCCTCCTTGCGCAACGGACTCGAGGATGCCGACGATTCGGTGTCGCTGGAGGGCCCGCGGCTGGAGCTGGATCAGCTGCTCGGCCAGCTCGTCGACCGGGCGCAGGACGTGATGGCCGCGCAGAGCCGGTTGCGAAGCCTGTTGCGCGCCAACCGCCTCATCGTCGGGGACCTCGCGCTGCCGGTCGTGCTGCGCCATATCGTCGAGGCCGCCTGCGAGCTCGTGCAGGCGCCGTACGGCGCGCTGGGGGTGATCGCGCCCGGTGGCGGGCTGGAGCAGTTCATCCACGTCGGCATCGCCGACGACGTCGTGGCCGGGATCGGCCATCTGCCCGAGGGCAAGGGCCTGCTCGGCGCGTTGATCGATGACCCGCAGCCGATCCGCCTGAGCCGCATCGCGGACGACCCGCGGTCGGTGGGCTTCCCGCCGGGGCACCCGCCGATGAGCAGCTTCCTGGGCGTGCCCATCCGGGTCCGCGGCGAGGCCTACGGCAACTTGTACCTGACCGGACACGACGTCCACGAGGTGACGGCCGAGGACGAGGAGCTGATCTCCTCGCTCGCGGCGACGGCCGGGGTGGCGATCGAGAACGCCCGGCTGTTCGGGGAGGCGCGCCGCCGCCAGGACTGGCTGCAGGCGTCTACCGAGATCACCCGTCAGCTGCTGTCGGCAGAGGGCGAGGAGCCGCTGCAGGTGATCGCCCGCCGCCTGCAGCAGATCGCCGACGCCGACGCCGTCAACGTCGTGCTGCCCTGCGACGGCGACCGGCTCGTGGTGCAGGTCGCCACCGGCGCCGGCGCCGAACAGCTGCGCGGCGTGAGCTACCCGATCCAGGACACCGTGTCTCAGCTGGTGCTCAAAACCGGTCAGCCGGTGCTGGTCGGCGACATCACCTCTGCCGACCAGCGCACCGTGCACCTGAGCGAGGTGGTGCCGGTCGGGCCGCTGATGATCCTGCCGCTGGTCGGTACGCAGCGGGTGCGGGGTGCCCTGATCGTGGGTCGGCTGCACGGCCGCACCCTTTTCAGCGAGGCGGACCTCGAGATGGCGACCACGTTCGCCAACCA
>JAYVYM010000118.1:0-3300 GCA_043784245.1 Frankiales bacterium | reverse complement strand
TGCCCCGGGTCGTTCGACCCCGTGACGCTGGGTCACCTGGACATCGTCGGGCGAGCCGCCGCCGTGTACGACGAGCTCACCGTCGCGGTCCTGGTCAACGAGAAGAAGTCCTCACTGTTCACCGTCCCCGAGCGGATCGAGATGCTGCAGGAGGTCACCGAGGCCTACGGCAACGTCGTCGTCGACAGCTTCCGGGGGCTGCTGGTGGACTGGTGCCGGGCCAATCAGGTGCCGGTCATCGTCAAGGGCCTGCGGGCCATCTCCGACTTCGACTACGAGCTGCAGATGGCCCAGATGAACCACGGCCTGGCCGGCGTCGAGACGCTGTTCATGACCACCAACCCGCTGTACAGCTTCCTGTCCTCCAGCCTGGTCAAGGAGGTCGCGACGTACGGCGGCGACGTCGCCCACCTGGTCCCCGAACCGGCGCACCGCCGTCTGCTGGCCCGGCTTGCCGAGCGTGGCACGAATGACTGACCTGGCGTCGCCCGGAGCAGCCCTCGGCGAGGTCCAGGCGCTGCTGGAGACCCTTGTCCAGAGTGTGCAGAAGGCCCGCCCCATGCCGATGTCGGCGTCCTGCCTGGTCAATCGGGCCGACCTGCTGGACCGGCTCGGTGCGCTGCGTGCCCGGCTGCCCGAGGCGTTCGGTCAGGCCGAGGCGGTGCTGGACGACCGTGCGGCGGTGGTGCAGGACGGGGCGCGCGAAGCCGCGCGGGTCGTCGCCGCCGCCCAGGTCGAGCGCGAGCAGCTGGTGGCAGGTACCGACCTCGTGGCTGCGGCCCAGGCCGAGGCTGCCCGGGTGATCGATCTGGCGACCGAGCACGCGAGGGCCCTGCGGGTCGAGGCGGAGGACTACGTCGACGCCAAGCTCGCCACCTTCGAGGTGGTGTTGGGAAAGACCATGGAGGCCGTCGAACGGGGCCGGCGCACGCTGGCCGGCATGCACGAGCTCGATGCGCTGCGGCTGGACGACCTTGCCGAGCCCCCGCTGCCCGGGTAGGTCCGTCGCCGACATCGGCTAGCCTGGAGTCCACGCTGCGGCACGGCCGGCGGCCTACAGACAATGACTATGGACAGGACGAAGCAGCACCGCCTCGACCCCCGCAGGCCCCTCGTGCTCGACACGCGCGAGCTGGGACGACGCCCGGGGTCGATGCGCGTCCTGCAACGCCTCGCCGCTGCACCCGAGGGGCTCGGGATCGTCGGCCTGGTAGGGGTGCCGTGCGGCGCCGGCCTGGACCTGGACCTCCGGCTGGAGAGTGTCATGGAGGGGGTGCTGGTGAGCGGCACCGTCATGGCGCCGGTGACCGGGGAGTGCGGCCGGTGCCTGGAGCCGGTCTCGGACACCCTCACGGTGCGCGTGCAGGAGCTGTACGCGTACGCACCCGACGACACCGACGACGAGGAGACCTCGCGCATGGAAGGCGACCTGCTCGACCTCGAGCCGGCGCTGCGCGACGCGGTCGTGCTCGCGCTGCCGTCGACGCCGCTGTGCGACGAGCTCTGCGCCGGGTTGTGCCCGGACTGCGGGGAGCGCCGCGACGACCTGCCCGCCGACCACTCGCACGAGCTGACCGACCCCCGCTGGTCAGCCCTGCAGGACCTGATGCACCCGACCGAGGAGAAGTAGCGATGGCTGTCCCGAAGCGCAAGATGTCGCGCAGCAACACCCGCTCGCGGCGCTCGCAGTGGAAGACCGCGCTGCCCGTGCTGGTGACCTGCGACCGCGGGCACACCACCCGCCCGCACACCGTGTGCCCCGAGTGCGGGCGCTACGACAAGCGCGTCGTGCTCGCCGTCTGACGCACGCACCACCTTCCGGCCCTGCGACGTTCCCGTGAGCGGCCACGCGTCGGCCGGTGCGGGGCTGCCCGCCGTCCGGGTGGCCGTGGACCTGCTCGGCGGTGACAGCGCCCCCGTTGCCGTCATCGACGGCGCCCTGCTCGTCGCCGAGGAGCAGCCCGGCGTGCAGGTCGTGCTCGTCGGGCCGCCCGACGTCGCCGCGTGCCTGCTGGCCGAGCGTGGCGCGGCCGGCCGGTTCGAGGTGGTGGCCGCCAGCCAGGTCGTGGGCATGCACGAGGAGCCCGCCCGCGCCGTACGCAGCAAACGCGACGCGACCGTGCGGGTCGCCGCCCGGCTGGTCCGGGACGGCGCCGCCGACGCCGTCGTCTCGATCGGTTCGACCGGTGCCCTGCTCGCCGCTGCCGTCTTCACCGTGGGCCGGCTGCGCGGCATCGCCCGCCCGGCGCTGGCGGTCGTCATCCCGGCCAGGGCAGGCCCGCTGGTGTTCCTCGACGTCGGCGCCAGCGCCGACGCCACCCCCGCGCTGCTCGCGCAGTTCGCGCTCGCCGGGGCGGCACTCGCGCAGGTCCGGCTCGGCCTGCCCGACCCACGGGTCGGGCTGCTGACGATCGGCGAGGAGTCCGGCAAGGGCGACGTCCTGCGCAAGCAGGCCGACGCGCTGCTCGCGGCGCTGCCCGTGCGCTACGTCGGCAGCGTCGAAGGCCGCGACGTCCCGCACGGTGGGGTCGCCGACGTCGTGGTGACCGACGGCTTCACCGGCAACGTGCTCGCGAAGGGCCTGGAGGGTGCGGCCAGCATGCTCACCGAGGTGCTGTGCGAGGCCTTCACGTCGACCCCCGAGCGTCGGGCGGCCGCCGGTGAGCTGCTGCCGGTGCTGTTCGAGGTCACCGACCGGATGTCGCCCGACGCGTTCGGCGGCGGCTTTCTGCTCGGCGTCAAGGGCGTCTGCGTCGCCGGCCACGGCGCCTCCTCGCCGCGGGCCGTCGCCAGCTGTGTCGCCGTCGCTGCGCAGGCTGTCCGCGAGGGGCTCATCCCACGGCTCACCGAGGCGCTCGGTGCGCTCGTCGACCGGCATGCGAACGTGGCGCCGTGACCGCACCCCTCACCGGCGAGGACGTGCTGGTGCTCGTCCAGCAGGCCTGTGCGACGGTGCTCGACGTCGACGCTGCGACGGTGACGCGCGAGACCCGATTCGTGGAAGACCTGCAGGCCGACTCGCTCGCCCTCGTCGAGATCGTCGAGATCGTCGAGGAGGCGCTCGCCCCGCGGTCAGCTGCCGGCTTCCACATCGAGGACGAGGAGCTCGACGGTCTGACGACCGTCGGAGAGGCCGTCGACCTCGCGGTCGCCCGACTGTGAGCGCTCGACTGTGAGCGCCCGGCTGTGAGCGCCCGGCTGTGAGCGAGGCGCGCACCGTGTACACCCGGCTCGAGGCCGCGCTGGGCACGGGTCTGTCGCCGGGCCTGCTGGAACAGGCTCTGACGCACCGCTCCTACG
>JAYVYM010000117.1:0-17831 GCA_043784245.1 Frankiales bacterium | reverse complement strand
GCCGTTGACTGCGCTCCAACGCTCAGCAAACTCCTTCACCCGGCCACCGGAGCCGCACATGATCACGGCCTTGACGTCGCGCAGATCTTCCAGGATCTTGGTGTCGCTGGAAACACCGAAGTGATAGTAGACATCAGTGGTACTACCGTCCAGCACGCCGTCGAGGAATGCATGATTCATGTTGTCCGACTTCACCTTGCGCCACCTTTCGAGGTCCGAATCATCGCAATGAACCTACACTGCTCGCATCCGGCGAGCAACCGTTTCGCATCCGATCGCGGCTGCGATCAGACTGCGATTACCCAGGCGACGATGCCTGTCAAGAGCATGATGCCGACACAAACGCCGGCCCCGAGGAAGTTGGCGCACATCGAGATCAGCCGTGACGGGACCAGCCAGCAACCGATGACCTTCACCAGCAACGGCATCACAGCCCAGGTCAGGGATGCCAGACCGGCCGCATTCACCAGCAGCGCCACCGCCCACAACATGGTGATGTGAGCGGCCTAAGTAGCTTGCTAACGGTGTGGGTCAACAGAACCGCGGCCGGGTAGGACGCCGTGAGTACGACCGTCGCGCTCATCCAGCTCGGCGCGTTGGTTGCCGTGCAGGGCGGTGCTAATGAGGTGAACTTTGCCATCGGCGCCACGTTGTCCGGCGGCGGCGGCAGCTGCCCACGTGACAACCTCCACGGGCACGAGCACCGGTGGGGCGACGGCGGAAGATGCGGCACTCATGCGCGCCCTGGTTGGCGACTCATTGAGTGTCCAGGCGGCAGGCGGCAGGCGCCGTCCGGAGTCGGGAGGACCGCGAGCCGATGCTGGCCGCCGGCGCCGATCGGATTGGCACCTCTGGCGCCGATCGGATCGGCACCTCCAGTGGAGGTGCAATTATGCCTGACAACGGTGCTTCGGCACAAAGCGACGGAGGCAACTGATGAAGCGCTGCATAGTGATCGTGCTCGACTCGGTCGGCTGCGGTGAGGCACCTGACGCAGCGGAATACCACGACCAAGGCGCGAACACGTTGGGCCACACGGCTTCGGCCGTCGGCGGGCTACACCTGCCCAACATGCAGAAGCTAGGTCTGGGCAACTTGACCGAGATCCAGGGTGTCCCGGTTGAATCCCACACGACCGGGGCCTACGGCAAGATGCACGAGGCTTCTGCAGGTAAGGACACCGAGACGGGACACTGGGAGATGAGCGGACTACTGGTCGACAAACCCTTCGCGCTCTACCCGGACGGTTTCCCGGACGAGATCATGGTGCCGTTCGTCGAGCGTTCGGGCTACGGCTACCTCGCGAACAAGCCTGCCTCCGGCACGGTCATCCTCGAAGAGCTCGGCGAGGAGTCGCTCGCCACTGGCAAGCTCATTGTGTACACCTCCGGTGATTCGGTCTTCCAGATCGCTGCCAATGAGGAACAGGTCCCCATTGATGAGTTATACCGGATCTGCCGCATCGCCCGCGAGATCTGCGACGAGCACAATATCGGTCGAGTCATCGCCCGGCCGTTCGTCGGCACCAGGAAGGGCGAGTTCCAGCGGACCTACAACCGCAAGGACTTCGGGATGGAGCCGCCCGGCAAGACCATGCTCGACCTAGTTGCCGATACTGGCCAGACAGTCGTCGGCATCGGCAAGATCCCCGATATCTACCACAGTCGAGGCATCTCCGAAGCGATCCACAGTGAGGGCAACCTCGATGGGCTCCGACTGGCGCTTGAGGTACTGGATCGGGTCGACCAAGGATTGATCATGACTAATCTCGTAGACTTCGACATGCTCTACGGGCACCGTCGAGACGCCAAGGGCTACGCTCAGGCGCTGATCTCCTTCGATAACTGGATTCCGTCGCTGCTAGCCAAGCTCAACACGGACAGCGATCTTGTCTTGGTCACAGCCGATCATGGCAATGATCCGACCCGCACCGGAACCGACCACACACGAGAATACGTGCCACTGCTCGCGTTCGGTCCGCCGACGGCCGCGAACGTGAACTTGGGCACCCGCAGCACCATGGCGGACCTGGGTAGGACCGTGACGGATCACCTCGGGGCAGAGCCGCCCTCGCACGGCACAAGCTTCCTCCCGCAACTGCTGTGACCTGAGTGGGTTATGCGAGTGCGCTCCCCTGCGATGTGATCCGAGATCAAGAACCGGGCTCCGAGATACCATTGTTGGATCCCGGTTCTATGTGTGAAGGTACACAGTGCGGCCCGCCTACACGGCAGCTGCTGTGGTGATCTGGATGTGGTCCGGTGTGCGCCGTCGTCCGACCACGAGCAGGGTCGTGATCACACCCGCGAGCGCTGTGATCCCCAAAGCAACCATGCTCAGCGCGATTGCCGAGGACTGGGCCGCCGCCACCGCGTCTTTGATAGCAGAGACGATGTCGGATGGAAATGCTTTGAGGATGTCTCCGGCTCCGGACGTGTTACCAGCCTGAACGGCCGCGTAGTATTCGACCGCCTGGTTCGTGTACGACTTGCCATCGGTAGCGGACAAGACCCGCGAGGCCGAGATTGTTCCGACGACCGATGTGACGACGGCTGTTCCGAGGGCGGCCGGGATGTTGAACGTCATCTGCATCAGACCGGATCCCATACCAGCCCGCTTGGCGTCGACGGCCATCATGCCGGCGGTGTTGCAGGCCGGCAGCGATATCCCGACCCCGGCCCCCATGAGGGCCAACGGCAGGATGATCTGTGTCAGCGTGGTTGTGGCACTGAGGGTTCCGAACCAGAACAGCGCGATCGCCTGAAGTCCCAGGCCCACCATGATCGGGATGCCCGGTCCGACCTTGTCCACCCACTTGCCAGCGGCTGGCTGTAGAACCATCGCGGTCCCGGTCGTAAAAATGATCACGTATCCCGCCTCGATTGGCGAGAAACCCATGACGTTGATGAAGTACAGTGAACCGACAAATGTCAGCATGGGGATGTACACGAAACCGACGGCGCATTCGGCGAAGAAGCCGCCCGAGAATAACCGCTCTTTCCAGAGGTCGAAATCGACCAGTGGGAACTCAACTCTGGCCTCGACCATGGCGAAGATCGCACCGAAGACGATACCGAGCACGATCGAGCCCCAGGTCGCTGGTGACCCCCAGCCCTGTGCGCTGTTCTGCAGCCCATAGGTGATCGCGGTGATTGCGATGCCGCCGAATATCAACCCGACAATGTCGTAGCTGCCCTTGGCTAGAACACTTTTGTAGCCGCGCGTCGCAAAGATGACGACCAAGATGACAGCGATCGTCAGGGGAACCGCAATCCAGAACACCCAGCGCCAGCCGATGGTCTGGGTGAGCGTCCCACCGATCAGCGGGCCGACAACGATGCCGGCGCCGTGTGCGAAGCCCCAGGTTCCCACTGCCAGGCCGCGGTGCCTGATGGGGAACGAGTTCACGACGATCGACAATGTGGCCGGTGCCGAGAGTCCGATGCCGATACCCTGAATCCCCCTACCTGCGACCAGCGTTCCACCACCGGCGGCGATCGCGGAGATGACCAATCCAGCCCCAAAGACGATGAAGCCGATGACGATCATCCTGACTTCTCCGACGAGGTCACCCAGTCGCCCACCGGCAACCAGGGCGGTGCCGAACGCCAGGGAGTAAGAGGTAATCGTCCAGGTCTGCATGGAAAGGGACAGGCCCAGGTCAGCCTGGATCGTCGGCAGCGCCGGTGCGATAACGGTGCTGAACATCTGGGCAATCAGGGCGCCGAAGCCCATCGCTGCCAGAATCGCCCACGCAGCCTTCGTGGCCTTCGCATTCGGATCAAGTAGTACTGAGCGCTCGGCGCCGACCTGTTCGGCTTCGGCCTTGATCTCGTTGGCAGACATTGTCTTCCGTTCTTGTCAGCAGATCATCGGGTCCGAATGCTCGCCGGAGCATTTGGCTCATTGTGAGCACTTCTTCAGGAGTCATCAATTGCATGTCTGCACCGCCATGCTCTCCAAGCAGTTGCCGACACCGTGGGCGCACTTTCTTGGACCGGGAGTTGTATCTGCCTAAGTGCTTCTTGCACGTGGTGAGGTTAGCCCAGGCGCGGCGCCTCGAGGTCGGTGATGGCGACGTGTTTGCCGCGACGGTGATGGTGTAGGCGGTGTTGGCCCATGGGGACAGCATCTCGTTGCTGTCATGCCGGGCTCGGTCGGCCGCAAGAACCCGCGCCGTGCAGGTGCGCGGCTGCCCGGGTCAGTGAGTTGTCGGTTGCGCTGCTGATCGTCATGGGTGGTGCTCCGGGTCGGCTGGTCACGGTGGCGTACTTGTTACGTGCAAGCGTGTTTTGGCCGGGTGGGGGGCTTGGTGCCCGGATCTGTGGACAACTCAGGATCGGGGACCTACCGGGTGGGAGCCGCCGCTCGTCGCGAGGCCGCACGCCGCGGGACGGCGTGCCCAGCGGATTGTCGGAGTTCCGGGGCCACTCCCGAGTGCTCTCCGACGGCGGGGACTCGCGGGCCGCCGCCCGAGAACCGACTGTTCACTTCCTGGCGGTAAGCAACGTGCTGAACTACTGCTCCATCAAGCGCATAGGCGGACGAGCAGAGGTCTCCAGTTTGAATCAGCTCGAGCCTGCTGGCTGAACAGCGTTCGTCGGCGGCCCACGCATGAGCGGAGTCGCGCTTGGTGCTTGGTCGCGTCGCGGCACGCCCCCATCCTGTGAGCCACCTCCGCCAGGTTCAGACCCGGACTGACCAGGAAGACGGATAATGTCCCTTTTTCTTGTGCAGGTGGTTGTCCCTCGCCTGTCGGGGGCGGTGCCACTATCGCCCGCGAAACGAGGCGAGCCCCACTATTCCCCGCGAGACGAGGCGAGCCTGAGCCCTCAACAGGGACGGTTGTAGAACGACGGAGTGAGCAGATATACCCGTCCTGGTCCTGCACGGCCGACGCAAGATCCGCATCGCAGGTTGGTCGCGGGCCACAGGGCGCCGAAGTCACTTCGGCGCCTGGAGGGCGCTGGTCAGGCTGCCTTCCGTTCTCGGTGGCGCCCTCTTCGTGCTGGTCCGGGAGCGCTGGGCCAGGAGTGGGGCAAGGCCCTGCTTGTCTGCTGTGGCAGAGCGCTGGAGTGCTTGTGTCGGTGACACCCGGCGAACGTGGCAGTGCGCACGGCCCTGGGCTTCCGGCCACTGTCGGCACGCGACGCCAGTTGCTCGAGCCGGTGTGTGCGTCCGCGCTCACACGGTGTCGGCGACGCTCCGGCGCCGTCGACGGGTACTCCCGAGTCGGTCGGCAGCCCTTCGCTGCCGGACGGCGCAGCGTCGCGGTCAGCGATCGGGCGCTCGAAGATTTTCTGGCAGGACGTCTGCCCGCTGATCTGCTGACCGCGACCCTCATCCACGAGCTTGGTCATCACGCGACCCGCGCGGGCTACTACGGGCTGCTTCGCTGCCCGAGCCGGCTCGCATTCCGGCTGGTTGTGCGTGTGACGCTGTTGGCCTTCGGTGGGCGCAAGGCCGGCGGGGTCTGTGCACTGGTCCTTGCCGTTGGCGGCGCCGTCGCGATCGTCCAAGCCGCTCAGCGGCGGCAGTGGCTGTCGGCGGTGGTCCTGTCCGCCGTCGCCTTCGCGCTCGTCGGGACTCCGCTGCTAGACGGGCTGGTCAGTCGGGCCAGCGAACACGCCGCCGACCGGCATGCCGTTGCTGTCGGCGCTGGGCCCGACCTGGCCCGCGCGCTGCAGGCGATGGCCAGGCCGTTCGTCAGCCACGGAGGAGTGTCGGCCCGGATCCTTGACCGCCACCCGAGCGTCGGCAGCCGGCTGGGCCGACTTCGCGGGCCTGCTTCGGCCGCTCGACGAACATCCGTGGCAAGGCCGAGCATCGAGAGGTCGAGCGCTTCCGTGGCCTAGTCAGATTGCGTGTCAACCGAGTCCGCTGGCAGAGGCGTTCCGGAGTTGGAAGTACCTTCCCGCGACCTCGCATGCACATCCGCGATGGCTGGGCGTCCCGCTCGAAGCGCGGCCGCGGGCCCCTGCGAAGCACTGAGCACGCAGTGACACGGCGCGCACCGGGCGAGGGCTCGGTCCACAGGCGCAAGAGCGTGGCTACTGGTGATCGCATTGGGTCTGAGAAGGGGCGAGGCCATGGCGCTGAGATGGGACGGCATCGACCTCGAACGGGGACACCTTCAGGTCCGTGCAACCCTCCACCGGGTGGGAGGACGGCTGGTCCGCGAGCCGATGCCCAGGACGAAGTCCAGCCGTCGGGCGCTGCGTCTGCCCGCTCTCGTCGTGGACGCTCTGAAGGCGCACCGCTCGAGCCAAGCGGCGAGCGCATGGCAGCTCGCGCGTGGGCGGATCCGACGCTCGTCTTCACCACGCGCGTTGGGACCGCGATCGAGCCCAGGAACAGCCTGTGGGCGTTCCACACACTGTGCGATCAGGCCGGCGTCAGACGCGTCCGGATCCACGACCTCCGGCACGCTGCTGCGTCCTTCATGCTCCTGCAGGGCATCGACCTGCGCATCGTCATGGGCACCCTGGGGCATTCGCGCCTGTCGACGACCAGCGACCTGTACACCGACTTGCTCGAGCCGGGCAGGCAGCAGCCGCCCTGATGGACGATCTGCTGCGCGAGGTCTCCTCGCCCCCAACACCTTGATCACTACCTGGCTGCATCTGGGGCTGCAAACGCCCCGTGCGCCAGGTCCTCGGTCGGCTGGGACGGCCCCTGACCTGCCCGTTCGCGGTGCGCCCGGAGGGATTCGAACCCCCAACCTCTTGATCCGTAATCAAGTGCTCTATCCGTTGAGCTACGAGCGCGCGTCGAGCCCGCAGGTCGACAGCGCGAAGCGTAGCGGGTCGGGCTCCCGGCCTGGCCGAGGCAACGCGCGCGGCAATGACTAGGACCAAGGTCCCGTAGTCGGGGGCACCAGGCAGTGGGTCACTGGTGCAACCGAGCAGGAGGAGGGGGCAGTGAGTCCGTTACTGCTTGTCGACCAGGCGCAGAACCGGGTCGTGGTGTCGCCACGCGGCGAGCTCGACATCGCTGCCTGTCGCGCCCTGGCCGGGGTGATGAAAGACGCCTGCCGGTTTGGTGTCGCCGTGGTGGTCGACCTCGCACACATCACCTTCGTCGACTGCTCCGGATTGTCACTGCTGCTGTCGGTCCGCAAAGAGCTCGCCGCGAACGGCTGCATCTTCACCATCATCAATGCCTCAGCTCGGGTAGCGCGGGTGTTCACGATCACGCACCTCGACCACCTCCTGGATCCGTACCGGGCGTAGCTCTGAGATCTGGCAGGGTGCGCGGGTGGAGGCGGCGCTGCGGTATATAGGACCGGGCGTGTTCGTCCTGCTCTGGAGCACCGGTTTCGTCGGTGCCAAGTACGGCCTGCCGTACGCCGACCCGTTCCCCTTCCTCGCGCTGCGGCTGGTCCTCGCGGCCGGCCTGCTGGCGCTGCTCGCGGGGCTGACCCGATCGGCCCTGCCGCAGGGGCGGGCGCAGTACGGCCGCGCCGGGCTTGTCGGGGTGCTGCTGCACGCCGGCTACCTCGGCGGGGTCTTCAGCGGTATCTCGCTCGGCGTCCCCGCCGGCGTCGCCGCGGTCGTCACCAGCCTGCAGCCGGTACTGACCGCCGTGCTGGCGGTCCGCGTCCTCGGCGAGCAGCTGCGCCCGGCGCAGTGGACGGGGCTCGTGCTCGGTGTCGGCGGCGTCGCCCTGGTGCTGACGCCAGGGCTGCGCGGCGCCCACGCGGTGCCGCTCGGCGGGCTGCTCGCCTGCTTCGCGGCGCTGGTCAGCGGCACGGCTGCCACGCTCTATCAGAAGCGACACGGTGGGCCGATCCCGCTGCTGTCCGGGACGGCTGTGCAGTACGCCGCCGCCGCCGTTGTCCTGGTCCTGGCCGCCGGCGTCACCGGGCAGCACCGCATCGAGTGGACCGGTCGCTTTGTCGCCGCGCTCGCCTGGCTGGTCGTCGTGCTCTCGCTCGGCGCCGTGCTGCTGCTGCTCGCGCTGCTCCAGCGCGGCACCGCGGCGGGTGTGTCGAGCCTGCTCTACCTGGTCCCGCCCGCCACCGCCGTCGAGGCGCTGCTGCTGTTCAACGAGCGTCTCGCGGCCGTCTCGGTGCTGGGCATCGCAGTCGCGGCGGTCGGCGTGGCCCTGGTTGTCAGGCGGCCGGCCGTGCCGGCCTGACAGCCGACCGCGACACTGGCACCTCCAGCGAGCACGGAGGTGGCATGTCCGAGGTCCAGATCGAGGTCAAAGGGTTCGACGCGACGCTTGGCCTGCGCTTCGATTCCTACGACGGCGACGAGGTGCTGGCCCGGCTGACGGTCACGCCGGCGCTGCAGCAGCCGTACGGCATCGTGCACGGCGGTGTGTACTGCTCGATCGTCGAGACGACCGCCAGCGTCGGAGCCGCCCTGTGGTTCGGTCAGCGGGGCAACGTCGTGGGTGTGTCCAACCACACCAACTTCCTGCGTGCCGTACGCGAGGGTGAGCTGACTGTCCGGGCGACGCCCGTACAGCGCGGGCGCACCCAGCAGCTGTGGACGGTGGACGTTCGTGACGAGCAGGAACGCTTGGTCGCTCGCGGTGAGGTGCGCCTCGCGAACGTCGCCGACGCCACCGTCCTGGGTACGCCCGCCAGCTGAGCGAGCTCACAGGTGGCTCCCAGCCGGTACACGGCGGAGTCCCAGGGGCAGGAGGCATGTTGTCTGCATGGAGGACACCGGCGAGCGAGGAGCCATGATGACCACACCGCCCGAGGACGGCGCACCGCCCTACGGTCCGCCGTACGGCAGCGCCCCGGCGTACAGCGACGGCGGGTATGGCACGCAGTACGGCCAGACACCCGGTGCCGGACACCCGCCGACCGCCGAGCAGCCCGCTGTCGGGCAGCCGCCGGCGTCCGAGAAGCCGTACGACGCGACGACCGACCAGCCGCCCGTCTACTCGCCGCCCGTCGCCCCTGCCGCGCCAGGTCGCAGTCGGCGGGCCCCGGCCCTGCTGCTCCTCGGATGCCTGCTCTCCGGTGCCGTTGGCGGCGGCGTCGTCTATGCCCTCGAGGGCCACCCGGCCGCAGCCACGACGCCGGCGGCGGCGGGGCTCACCAGGGGCACCGCGACCGCACCGCAGACCGCAACCGCCGGCACCGCCCAGGCAGCCGCGGCAACGATCGGCCCGAGTGTCGTGACGATCGCCGTCACCGGCCAGACGGCCGGCACTGCTAACGGAGGCGGCGGGCAGGTGTCTGACACCGGGTCGGGAATCGTGCTGCGGGCTGACGGCTACATCGTGACCAACAATCACGTGATTGCGGCGGCCGCATCGGGTGGGACCGTCAATGTGACGTTCAGCGACGGCAGCACGCTGCCCGCCAAGATCGTCGGCACCGACGCCACCAGCGATCTCGGGGTCATCAAGGTCGACAAGACCGGGCTGACCGCCGCAGGCCTCGCGGACAGCGACAAGCTCGTCGTCGGCCAACCGGTGCTGGCGGTCGGCGCCCCGCTCGGGCTGTCCAACACCGTCACCCAGGGCATTGTCTCGACGTTGCATCGGCCGGTACGCACCGGCGAGCAGGGCGCGACCGAGCAGTCGGTGATCGACGCGGTCCAGACCGATGCTGCGATCAACCCGGGGAACAGCGGCGGGGCGCTCGTCGACCTCGCCGGCCAGGTCGTCGGCGTCAACAGCGCCATCGCCTCGACGGGTGACGGCAGCTCCGGGGGGCAGTCCGGCAACATCGGCGTCGGCTTCGCGATCCCGTCCAACGACGTCGCCGAGGTGTCCAAAGAGCTCATCACCAACGGTCGGGCGTCGCATCCGCAGATCGGCATCAGCGTGGGAAGTGCGGCCGGCGCGGCGAACGGCACTCCCGGCCAGGGCGCCCTGATCCGGGCCGTGGCGCCGGGCGGCCCGGCAGCGAGCGCCGGCCTGCAGCAGGGCGACATCATCACCAAGATTGGTGACCGGGCGGTCACCGACGCGAACAGCCTCATCGTGGCCATCCGCTCGCACAACCCGGGCGACACCGTCCCGGTGACCTACCTGCGCAACGGCGCGACCCAGACCGGCTCCGCGGCGCTCACCGAGGCACCTGTGCGCTGAGTCATCGGTCCCTGCAACGGCCGGTCCCCGCCCGGGGGCCGGCCGTCGCCGTGCTCAGGCGCAGGTTGGCGTGCATCTCCCAGACCAGGACCTCGGCGGCCTCGGCGGCGGTCACCCGCCGGCCACCCGCCGAGGTCAGGCGCGCCGCGTCGCCGGTGTCAAGGAGTCCCGTCGCCTCGAGGTGCACGGAGCCGCGCGGGACGAACAGGTGCAGGTACGGCGCGTCCGGCAGCTCGATGCTCTGCCCAGGCTGCAGCCGGGCGGCGTGCAGGGCAGCGGCGCGCTGATGGATACCGATCGCGGAGGCGCCGGCGTAGCGGGCCATACCGGAGGCGACCGTCAGGAGCCGGCCCGCGAGCAGATCGCCCTCGATCTCCAGCTGCTCGTAGCCGGGAACCACACCGCTCTCATCGGGAGCGACCCACATCTGCACGAAGTGCACGGGCTCGTCGTGGGCGGCACCACCCAGCAGACGCCAGGCATCGTTCTTCTCCGAGTGCAGGACGCCGCTGCCGGCGCTCAACCGCTGCGCCAGGCCCGGGTAGATCACGCCGGAACGGCCGGTCGAGTCCTGGTGGACCAGCGAGCCCTGCAGCACCCAGGTGATGATCTCCATGTCGCGGTGCGGATGGGTGTCGAACCCGGCGCCGGGGCGTAGGACGACGTCATTGTTGGCCAGCAGCAGCCCGAAGGAGGTGTTGCCCGGGTCGTAGTGCCGACCGAAGGAGAAGCTGTGTCTGGAGTCGAGCCAGCTGCCTCGGGTGTTGGCGCGGTCTGCCGCCCGACGTACGTCGACGTTTGTCTCGGACCGTGTCAAGCGTCCCCCCGCGGGCCGGTCCCCAGCACCCGCATTGTCCACTCGGGGGTCAGCACCCGACCAGCTCCACGGTGCTGCCCCCGCGGCCCTTGCGTACGTGGACCTGCGCCGGGATGCGCGTCCTCAGCTCGGCGACGTGGCTGACCAGCCCCACGATGCGGCCGCCCTCGCGCAAGCCGTCGAGGACGTCCATCACCTCATCAAGGGTGCCCTCGTCCAGGGTGCCGAAGCCCTCGTCAACGAACAGGGCCTCGATCCGCGCGCCACCGGACTCCGCCTGGACGACATCGGCGAGCCCCAGCGCCAGGGCAAGTGAGGCCTGGAACGTCTCGCCACCGGACAGCGTGCTGGTGTCGCGGTCGCGGCCCGTCCAGCTGTCGCGCACCAGCAACCCCAGCCCGGAGCGCACGCCCCCTCTGGCTGGGCCGTCCGTGTGCACCAGCGCATAGCGGCCCTGCGTCATCTGCAGCAACCTGCCGGTTGCGGCGACAGCCACCTCCTCCAGTCGGGCCGCGAGCACGAACGACGTCAGCGTCATCCTCAGCGCATTGGCCCCGGAGCCGGCGCACAGGTCCGCGAGCCGCTTGACCCGGGCCGCCTCCTCCAGAAGCGGTCCCAGCGCGTCGCGGGCGTGTTCGACGCGCGGCACCAGGGCGGAGACCTCGATTGCCCGGGCCTGCGCGGCGGCCAGCACGCCGACGGCCCGCTCCAACGACAGGTCGGCAGCCGTTGCCAGGGCGACCGCGGTGCTGACGTCAGCGGCCGGCACGAGGACCACCGCGAGCTCGGGGTCGGCGAGCGACGCAGTCGCGGCTGCGCTGCGGTCGTCGTACGCACGTCGGCGAGTGGTGGCCTCCCCCCGCCAGTCGGAGCTGCGCACCGCCGCCGCCGCCCGGTCCGCTGTGGGGAATCCAGACGTGAGCGCCCCGGCGACGGCGGCGGCGCGTGCGGCGGAAGCCTCGGCAGCGGCCCGTTCCGCACGCTCCACCGCTGCGGCGGCCGCATCGCAGACCTGGGCGGTGCGCTCGGCAGCCCGTAACGCGGCGGGCAGGTCAGGCAGGCCCTCGAGCCCGGCGGACAGCTGGGTCGCGAGTCGGGCGACGCGCCCGGTGGCCTCGGCGCTGCGGCGGACGGCCGCCGCTGTCTGCGTCTCGGCCCGCACCAGCTCGGCCTCGAGGTGAGCCTGCTCGGTGTCGACGCCTTCGACCACGGCGAGCGCGCCTTCAAGGGCTCCTGCGAGCACCGCGAGGGTGTCGACCTCGGCCGCTGCCTGCTTCCTGGCCGGGTCCAGGATCGCCACCGTCGAACCCCGGTGGCCGGCCGCCGCGAGCCGGGTGCGGGCGTCCTCAGCCGTCGCGCCCGCGGCGGCCAACCGCGCCTGCAGCTCGGTGACGACGAGGGCGGCCTGCTCCGCCTCGATGCGCGCGCGGTCCTCGTCGTCGCGGGTGACCCCCTCACCGTCGCCCTCGTACGGGTCAGGATGCTCGGTCGATCCGCACACCTCGCAGGGCAGCCCGGGCACCAGGGTCGACGCAAGCTCCGCGACCATCGTGGTGAGCCGGGCCTCGCGCAGCTCGCTCTCCTTCTCCCGAAGCAGCACTGCGGTCTCGCGCGCCAGCAGCTGCTCGTGGTGCAGATCGGCGAGCCGGCGCTGGATCGTCTCGAGGGCGCCCGCCTCGGTGTGGGCTGCGGTCAGGCCGGCCAGGGCGACCTGCGCGGTGGGCAGCCGGCTGCCGGCGGCGCGCGCCGCAGCGACCTCGCTGACCGCGGCCGCGCGGTGGGCGGGCAGCCCGGCGAGCCGGTCGCGAAGCCCTTCGGCGATCAGCCCGGCGGCTCCAGCCTCACGGGCTGCCGAGGCGCCGACGGCCAGCTCGCGGTCCAGGTCGCCGGCCAGGCCGCGCAGACCGTCGAGCCGCCCGGAACGCTCCCGAGCGGCGGCGGCAGCGCCGCGCAGCGCAGTCAGCGACAGCTCGGGGGCCAGGCCGGCCGCGAGCAGGTCGGTACGGACGGCGGCCTCGGCGGTCGTCGCCGCGCAACGGGCAGCCTCACGGGCGGCGGCCTCGGCGAGCACCGGCGCCAGCTCGGCAGCGCGGCCCGCCGCAGCCAACTCAGCACCCAGCGCCTCGTGAGCGGCCAGCTCGTCGTCGAGCTGCTCCCTGGCAGCCAGTGCGACGCCTCGGCGTCGCTGGCGGTCGGCCAGGGCCTGGACGGCCGCGGCGGACCTGCGAGCAGCGTCCCGGACCGTCGCCGCGTCTGCCACCTCGGCCTGCGCAACAGCCCGCTCCCGGTCGATCACCGCCAGCACCTCTGTCGGGGACGGCGGGTCCGGCAGCCCGGGCCCAGCCGGCCGCCCGGCCGCCTGGGCGAGCCGCGCCTCGAGCAGCTCCGTGGCCTGCTCCGCAGCCACGACCGCGCCCGCGGCGCAGCTGCGCCGCGATGCCAGCCAGTCCTCGACGGCCGCGAAGCGCTGGGTGGCGAACAAACGCTCGAGCAGCTCACCGCGCTCGGCGCTGCGGCCACGCAGGAACCTCGCGAACTCACCCTGCGGCAGCAACACGACCTGGAAGAACTGGTCGGCGCTCATGCCGAGCAGCGGGTCCAGCTCACCGGCGGCCTCGTCAAGGCGGGTCGACACGGTCTGCCACTCCCCGGCCTCCAGCACTTCGAGCAGGACCCTGGCCGGCTCGGTGGTCATCCCCATGCCCCGCGACTTGGGCCGGGCCTGCACCGGGCTGCGGGTGATCCGCCAGCGCCGGTCGCCGAGCGTGACCTCGAGCTCTACCTCCGTACGCGTCCCAGGGTCGGCGTGGTCGGAGCGCAGCTGTCCGGCGGTCTGCCGCGCGCCCGGTACCCGCCCGTACAGCGCGAACCCCAGCCCGTCGAGCAGCGTCGTCTTGCCCGCGCCGGTCTCCCCGTGCAGCAGGAACAACCCGCCGGTGGCGAGCCGGTCGAGGTCGACCTCGACGCAGCCGGCGAACGGCCCGAAAGCCGCCAGCCGCAGCCGGTGGGGCCTCACCTCGACGCCACCGCGAGCCGGCCCGCCTCGAAGGCCTCCGCGAGCAGCACCCGCTCCTGCGCATCCGCCGCTCCCTCCTGTGACGTCGAGCCGCCGGCGCGGACGTGCCGAACGAACTCCTCGGCCATCTCGAGGTCACTGCGGCCGGCCACCCGTACGCCGTACGTCCGCTCGTCAGCGACCGCACCCGCCGGCCGCCACGCCAGGACCAGCACGAACGGGAAGCGGGCCCGGAGCCGCTCCATCGGGTCGTCCGGCCGCACCGGGTCGGTCAGCACCACGCTCAGCCAGTGCTGCTCGAGCGGCGCGTGGTCAGCCGAGGCGAGCAGCTCGTCGAGTCGGCCCTCGACGACCGAGAGCCGGCGCGGCGCCGGGGCGGGCACCCGCTCGACCCGGGCCAGCCCGCGGGCGTCCAGCTCGACCAGCCAGGCGCCCTTTGCGTGGCCGGCCTCGGAGAAGGAGTAGGCCAGCGGTGAGCCGCTGTAGCGCAACCCCTCGCGCAGTACGTGCGGCCCGTGCAGGTGGCCGAGCGCGGTGTAGTCGATGCCGTCGAACAGCGACGGAGCCACCTGCCCGGCGCCCCCGACCCCGATGTCGCGCTCGCTGTCGCTCGGCTCGCCGCCCGCGACCCAGGCGTGCGCGAGCACCACGGAGCGGCCGCCGCGAGCTGTCAGATCGGCCCGCACGCAGGCCATCGCTCGGCCGAGGACACCGGCATGACCACGCGGCTCCTCGGTGCCTCCCGCGGGGTCAGGAGGCAGGGACGCCCGGACCGCCTCGGGCTCCAGGTAGGGCAGGCCGTAGATCGCGACCGGGCCGTGCCGGTCCTGGAGCACAACCGGTTCGCCGACCCCCTGCGGCCGGGTGCGCACGTGCACCCCCGCGGCGGCCACGAGGCGGGCACCGACCCCGAGCCGGGCCGCCGAGTCGTGGTTGCCGCTGGTGATCACGAGCCGCGCCCCGGCGTCGCGCAGCCGCACCAGCGCGTCGTCATACAGGGCAACGGCGTCGACGGACGGCACCGCGCGGTCGAAGACGTCACCGGACACCAGCACGGCGTCGATCCGCTCCGCACGGACGGTGCCGACCAGGTCATCGAGAACCGCTGCCTGCGCGTCACGCAGGTCGGCCCGGTGCAGGGTGCGGCCCAGGTGCCAGTCGGAGGTGTGCAGCAGCCGCATGCCTTCGGACGTTAGGCGGCCGGTACGACATCTCCAGGGCGACGCGCGTGGCTGTGGACCGACGCAGCCGGGACGCCGGGGACGCCCCCGTTGCCGTCCCGGCCGTGGGCGTTCCACGTCGGCGCTGGCTGCTCGACCACGACGCAGCGCCGGACCTACCGCTGGTCGCCGCCGACCGGCTTCGGCTGGCTGCGCACCATGAGCACGATGAGCGCCACCTGCCAGCCGAGCACGCCGAGCACGAGGACCGGCCACCAGGTTGCCGCGACACTCGCCACCCGTCCGTGCGGAAGCAGCAGGACGCCGTACCCGGTCACGACGAACAGGCACCACAGGACGAGCGCCGCGCGGCGGCAGCGCAGCGGCGCCCGATCCACTGGCCCGACGCCGAGCGCGGACACATCGTGCGGCGGGTGATCGCGCACCATCCGGCGGACCGTGCGGTAGACCGGTACGCCCGGGTAGCGGGCCGCCATCATCCGACGGGCGCGGGCGGCTCCGCCGGGTTGCCAGCGCAGCGCGAGCGGCAAGGCCACTGCCTCGACGCGACCGCGCGCCGCCCGAAACCCGCGGTCCCCCAGCACAACCCGTCCGGAGACGGCCACCGTCGCCGTCGCACCGCCGTACGCCCCGGTAGTCCCGGCCGGGTGGTACCAGCCGTAGAAGCCGCAGGTGCAGCCGCGGTCCGGCACGTCGTGACTGGCCCCGGTGGAGCAGCGGGCCGGCTGGTCGCCGTTCTCCCACCTGCCGGCGGCCCAGTGCACGACCGGGTAGAGGCCGTCCTCGAGGAGCAGGAACTGCCGGTACCCGCGCAGCTCCCCCGGCACCAGCGGCCGCTCGTCGCCCGAGCTCACGTACGTGCTGGCGCGGGCTCCGGTGCCGGCGCCGGCGCCGGCGCCGGTCGGGGTACCGGTTCCGCGATGGCTGGCAGCGGCTCGAACTCGACCTCGCGCCGTTCGGTCCCGATATCGCCCATGACCCCTCCACCACCCGGCCGCTGCTGATGCGTGACCGGAGCCTGCCCCGACAACGCGGCGCCGTCTATCCCGGGGACCGCCCGCGCGCGGGCCCGATGGTCGGCACCGCGGAGGCCTGCCCGGCCGGCCGGCCGAGGCCGCGAGCTCGACGGTCGCCCTTGCGTCGGTTCAGACTCTGCCCAACCGCCACCTGCAGCGCCCGTCGACCGAGGTCGACCGCCTGTCGCAGCCGCAGCAGGCGGCGCTCACGGTCCCCGAGGACCTGCCCACTGCCAGCGGGCGCGGCCGCCATCCGCTCGTACAGGGCTTGTGCATTGAGTACCAGCCGCGCGATGCGGGCCACGTCAAACTCAAGATCAGCCTCCACGGACGGGGGGCCGAGCTGCTTGCCGACTGCCGACCCGTCCCGCTGGCCTTCCGGAGCCGTCACGTGATGAGCGTGTCACCCGGTGCCGGAGCCCGAAAGCCGGCCCCTGCTGCAGCGACCCGGGGGTGGCGTACCCACGTCCATCACCCAGCGCCATCGGCGCACATACCCCCCACCGTCGTGTGCTGGGCCGGGCATCGCTGCGCACCTGGTCGTCGGCCGACCCGCCGGTCGCCAGTTTCAGGGGCACGATGCTGTAACGGGCCGCTGCCGGAACCCGGACCGCGCCGGGTGAGACGTGGAACGACGGGTTTGGCTCAGACGGCGGCGGCACCAGTGAGGCCTCGCCCATCTCCGCAGGGGAACGACACCTTTCGGCGGGGTTACCGGCTGCCCGGCCACCCGCGGCTACGACCTGGCCACCGGCTGAGGCACCGTTGCCGGCGCCTCGTACTCGTTCACGAGCAGGCGTGCGCGCCCGATGCTGTTCGACTGCAGCCGTGCTGGCCCCGCGACTGCATCGTCGGCTTGACTGGGTAGGACTGCACGAGCCGCGACCGACGAAGGAGTGCTTCATGGGTGTCTCACTGAGCAAGGGCGGCAACGTGTCGCTGAGCAAGGAAGCACCCGGACTCACGGCAGTCGTCGTCGGTCTGGGTTGGGACGCCCGCAGTACGACCGGCAGCGACTTCGACCTCGACGCCTCCGCGATCCTGTGCACCAGCGCGGGCCGGGTCCTCTCCGACGCGCACTTCGTGTTCTTCAACAATCTCAAGAGCCCGGACGGCGCGGTCGAGCACACCGGCGACAACCTGACCGGCGAGGGCGAGGGGGACGACGAGCAGGTCAAGGTCAACCTGTCGCTGGTGCCCGTCGAGGTCGACAAAATCGTCTTCCCGGTGTCGATCTACGACGCGGAGAGCCGGCACCAGTCGTTCGGTCAGGTGAGCAACGCCTTCATCCGCGTGGTCAACCAGGCCGGTGGGGCTGAGATCGCCCGCTACGACCTGTCTGAGGATGCCTCCACCGAGACCGCGATGGTCTTCGGCGAGATCTACCGCAACGGCGCTGACTGGAAGTTCCGGGCCGTCGGTCAGGGCTACGCCACCGGCCTGCGTGGCATCGCCACCGACTACGGCGTCAACGTCGGCTGAGCCGGCACGCCTCGCGCCCGTCGCGCGTCTATCTGCACGACGCCCCCTTTATGAAAGGCCCCTCATGGTCGACTACGTCAAGCGCCCCAGCACGCCCGCACCCTCCGGTCAGAGCGGGGTCTCGCTGAGCAAGGTGACGCTCACCAAGTCCGCCCCGTCGGTCTCGCTGACCAAGGGCTCGGGCGCCAGCGGCCGCCTACGGGTGCGCCTGGAGTGGAATGCCCGCCCCGAGGGCGGCGGCGGTGGTGGCTTCCTGAAGA
>JAYVYM010000116.1:0-9747 GCA_043784245.1 Frankiales bacterium | reverse complement strand
GCCTGGACCGCCGTTCCTGACACCCGGGAGCCCGCTGGCCGAGGGGCAGCGCCACCGCTGACGTGCCCGTGCCCCACGCCGGGTCAGGGGTTTTGGCGGTCGACGTCGTCGAGCACCCGGCGCATGTCCGACACCGCCCGCAGGGTGCCGCGCACGGTCCCGGTCACCTTCGAGCGGCCGGTCCGCGGCAGGTAGCTGACGTCCACCTCGCGGACCTGCCAGCCCGCCCGGGCGGCGGCCAGCACCATCTCCAGCGGGTAGCCGAACCGCCGGTCCTGCAGCCCCAGCGCCAGCAGGGCGCTGCGCCGGCAGGCCCGCATCGGGCCGAGGTCGTGCAGGGCGTACGGCGTACGGCGGCGCAGCGAACGGGCGATGACGGCGTTGCCCACGCGGGCGTGCGGCGGCCAGGCGCCGCGGGTGGTCGGCCGGCGCCGCCCCAGGACGAGGTCGACCTCGCCGGCCAGCACCGGGTCCGCGACGCGCGGCAGCTCGCGGGGATCCAGCGAGCCGTCGGCGTCCAGGAAGCACACGACGTCGTCGCCGTGGTCAGCGGCCAGCAGGCCGGCGTGGCAGGCGGCGCCGAAGCCGCGCGGGCTGGCCGGCACCACGAGCGCGCCGTGGGCGAGCGCGACCTCGGCCGAGCCGTCGGTAGAGCCGTTGTCGGCCACGATCGCGCGGTAGCCCGCCGGCAGCCGCGTCAGCACCCAGGGCAGCGCCGCGGCCTCGTCCAGGCATGGCAGGACGACGTCAGGCACTGTCGCCGCGCAGGGGGGCGGTCCGGAACTCGCGCATCCCGTCGGCGAAGGTCACCGTCGCGGCGAACCCGAGCTCGTCGCGGGCCCGCTGCGGGCTCGCCACGACATGCCGCACGTCGCCGAGCCGGTATCGACCGGTGACGACCGGCGGGGCGCTGCCGGCTGCGATCGCCGTCGCGACATCGGCGATCGTGTGCGGCGTCCCGCTCGCCACGTTGTACGCCGTCAGCGCGCCCGCCCTGCCCCCGCCCAGTGCGAGGACATTGGCCTGCGCGACGTCCCGCACGTGCACGAAGTCCCGCTGCTGACCGCCGTCCTCGTAGACCAGCGGCGCCTCGCCGCGCGCGACAGCGCTGCGGAACAGGCTCGCGACGCCGGCGTACGGGGTGTCGCGGGGCATCTGCGGCCCGTAGACATTGTGGTAGCGCAGGGCCACGCAGCTGCCAGCGCTCTGCCGCGCCCACGACGCGGCCAGGTGCTCCTGCGCGGTCTTGGTGGCGGCGTACACGCTGCGCGGGTCGACCGGCGCGTCCTCCGGCACCAGGCCCCAGGCCAGGTCGCGTCCACACACCGGACACAGGGGTTCCCAGCGGCCGGCGTCAAGATCGGCTTGCGCGCGCGGCGGCGGGCGCACGTCGCCGTGGTCGGCGCAGCTGTAGCGACCCTCGCCGTAGACCACCATCGAGCTGGCCAGCACCAGTCGGTCGACGCCCGCCCGCGCCATGGCCGCGAGCAGCACCGCCGTGCCGAGCTCGTTGTTGCCGACGTACAGCGGCAGGTCCTGCAGGTCCAGGCCGAGCCCGACGACCGCCGCCTGGTGGCTGACCGCGTCGATGCCGTCCAGCACGCCGGCCGGCAGGTCGCGGACATCGCCGTGCACCCGTTCGGCCCGCTCGTCCAGATGACCGGGCCAGCCGCCAGGATGCACCTCGGGCAGCAGGGCATCCAGGATGCGCACGTCATGACCCGCGCCGAGCAGGGCATCGACGACGTGGCCGCCGATGAAACCGGCGCCGCCGGTGACCAGGACCCTCACGGCGCCGAGCCTGCCACGGCGGCCGTAACCTCGCCGCCATGCGCGAGCCAGCCGACCCCGCCCGAGACGATCTCGCCCGAGACGGCCTCGAGCTGGGCGATGACCTGCGCTCCTTCGTCGACGCCTCCCCCTCCCCGTCACACGCCGTCGCGGAGATCGTCCGCCGACTCACCGCCGCCGGCTTCGGCGCGCTCGACGAGACCGACGCCTGGTCGCTGGCTCCGGGCGACACGCGCTACGTCGTACGAGACAGCAGCAGCGTGATCGCCTTCCGAATCGGCACCGCTCCCCCGGCGGAGGCGGGCCTGCGCCTGGTCGGCGCGCACACCGACTCGCCGACGTTCAAGGTGCGGCCGCGCTGGGACCTCCGTCGCTACGGCTACCGGCTGGTCGGGGTCGAGCCGTACGGCGGGCTGCTCGCGCACACCTGGCTCGACCGCGAGCTGACGGTCGCGGGGCGGCTGGTCGTACGCGGCGGTGGGCAGCACCTCGCCGTGCTGCCCGGCGGCCCACTTCGCCTACCGTCGCTGGCGATCCACCTGGACCGGTCGATCCGTGACGGCCTGGTCCTGGACCCGCAGCGACAGCTCGTGCCGCTGTGGGGGCCCGACCTCGAGACCGGACCCGGGCTGCTGCAGGCCCTGGCCGACGCGGCCGGGGTCGTGGCGGGCGACATCGTCGGGCACGACCTCGTCCTGGCCGACACCCAGCCGGCGGCCCGGACCGGCGCCGACGGCACGTGGATCGCCGCGCCGCGGCTGGACGACCTGGGCTGCTGCCACTCCGGCACCCTCGCGCTGCTGCGCGCAGCCGGCGCCGCCCACACGCAGGTGCTGGTGGCCAACGACCACGAGGAGGTCGGGAGCGGCTCGGCGGAAGGTGCCCGCGGGTCCTTCCTGGCGGACGTGTTGGCCCGGCTGGTGGCCGCGACCGGCGAGGTGAACGTCCAGGCCCTGCACCGGACGATCGCCCGGTCACGGCTGGTGTCCGCCGACATGGCGCACGCCGTCCACCCGAACTTCGCCGACCGCCACGACCCTTCGCACGCGCCGGCGATGGGCGGCGGTCCGGTCCTGAAGCACAACGCGAACCAGTCGTACGCCACGGATGCGGTCACTGGCGGCTGGTTCACCGAGCGCTGCGCCGACGCGGGCGTGCCGGTGCAGCACTTCGTCAGCCGGGCCGACCTGCCGTGCGGGTCGACCATCGGCCCGCTGACCGCGAGCCGGCTCGGGATCGCCACCGTCGATGTCGGCGCGCCGATGCTCGCGATGCACTCCTGCCGGGAGGTCGCGTCGGCGCTCGACGTGCCGCTGATGGTCCGCGCGCTGACCGCGTGCCTGGAGGAGTGAGCGCAGCGGCCTGCTCAGGTCGAGCCCAGTTCGTGCCGACGCGTCCGGGATGTCTACCTCGCCCACCGCGTTCGTCCGGGTACGTTCCGTGAGGACGTGATGACCGCGCCGACCCGGCAACCAGCTCGCTGCCTCACCTCGCTGGGAGCGCCCGCTCGACCCGGTGGCACCGGTCGCCGGAACCACCGCCGGCTCATGTGCCGGGCGAGCAGTCAGTGGCTACGGCAACGGCGCGCTCCCGGCCGTCGCCCTGTGCCCGCTCGCGTACGCACCCGGCGAGCTGCTGCGCGCCGACGCGGCCGCCGCGTTCAACCGCCTGACCGAGGCTGCGCGCGCCGCACAGGGTGTACCGCTGTGCGTCAACGACTCCTATCGCAGCTACGCCGGTCAGCTGCGCGTGTACACGGACCGGCCCGGCCCGGCCCGGCCCGGCCTGGCCGCGGTACCGGGCACCAGCAACCACGGCTGGGGCGTCGCCGTCGACCTGTGCAGCGGCGTCGAGAGCTTCAGCAGCGCGGCGCACCGGTGGCTGGTGGCCAATGCCGGCAGGTACGGCTGGATCCACCCGGCGTGGGCCGAGCCCGGTGGCTCGCTGCCCGAGCCGTGGCACTGGGAGTACACCGGCTAACGGTCAGGTCCGCTGGTACGCCGCGATGTCGGTGCGGAACCGCGTGATGTCGTCGTCATCCAGGGTCGGCCGGGTCAGCCGGACCGCCTCCAGGTAGGCCCTGGTGTCGGCGCGCACGCGTTGCCCGCCGGCAAGGGACGCCTCGAAGGTCGCCTGCGCCACCTGCTGCGCGGCGTGGCCGATGTCGGCGGGCGTGAACCCGTCGCTGGCGCGGACGATCTCGGCGATGTCCACGTCATGGCTTCCGGACTGCTGGCAGGCGCTGTGCCACAAGGCCTCCCGCGCCTGCGAGTCGGGCGGCCCGATCGGCAGCACGTAGTCGAAGCGACCGTGTCGCAGGAACGCGCCGTCCAGGCTGTCGATGCTGTTGGTGGCGCACACCAGCAGGCGGTTGGGGCGCTCGCGAAAGGTCACGATCGACTTGAGCAGCTCGTTGACGACGGTGACGTCCGCACCGGGCGAGTCCCGCCGCGAGGCGATCTCCTCGACCTCGTCGATGAAGACCAGGACGTGCTCCATCCGGGCGAGGGCGCCGAACGCCTCGGACAGCCCACCGGCGACCCCGCTGTGCGACGCACCGAGCCGGGACGGGAACAGCTCCACGAAGGGCCAGCCGAGCCGGCTCGCCACCGCCCGCGCAAACGTCGTCTTGCCGGTGCCTGGCGGCCCGAACAGCATGACGGCGCGCGGCTCGCGTACACCATGCTCGTCGGCCAACGACGGCTGCGACAGCGGCAAGACGATGCGCCGCTCGATCAGGGCCTTCTCAGCGGCCATGCCGTGCACCTGCTGCCACAGGTTGGGCGGTGGCACCGAGCCGCCGAGGGCAGCGGCGGCACCCACGTCGCCGGGCCGGACGCTCTCCAGCTTGTCGAACCAGGCGATGTCTTCGCGCTCAGTGAAACCGGAGTTGCGCAGCGCCTGGGTCCCGGTCTCGCCCTTGGGCAGGGCGCAGGTCAGTCGCCGCGCGCCGGCACTGACCAGCCGCTGCTCCAGCGCAGCCAACAGGTCGCTGCCCAAGCCCCGCTCACGCCAGTCCGGGTGCAGCGTGATGCGCAGGATCCAGCCGCGGTCGTGGTCCACCCTGCCCATCGCGGTGCCGACGAGGCGACCGCCTGCCTCGGCGGCCACTGCCGGCTGACCGGCGACCAGGCTCGCGACCACTTCGGACAGGCCGAACAGCGCACGCTGCCCCACGGTGGTCGAACTGCTGTCGAGGGCCACCGCCTCCTCGAGGTCACTGTCTGTCAGGTCGCGCAGGTGCCACTCCACAGCAGGTGCCTCCCGGGCCGATGGCTTCGCAGCGTCGCACCCGCCACGCTCGCTGTCGCTGCGGGGGCGCGGGCGCCATCACCCACGTGGCTCTGCGCACCACCGGGCTACCGGCCGATGCAGGACGTACCGACCGGCTGAGGGAGAGACATCTGTGAGACTGCGCCGCTACGTGCTCGCGGTGACCGTCCTCGTCGGGCTGAGTATCGGCGCGCCGGGCCCGCTGCCGATCCACCCGCTGTTGGCTGCCGGCTCGGCCGGCTGCACGCCGGACCCGGTGCTCTGCCCCGTACGCCTTTACGTCGGTGTCAGCAGCCCCGGCCTGCCGGGCGACACCTCGGCACTGCAGCGCTGGTCCGCTGCCGTCGCGCACTCCCCCAGCGTCGCGATGTCCTTCCACGGACTCGGCCTGCCGCTGGACGTCGGCGGCATCACAGCGGTGGCCCGCTCAGGGCGACTGCCGATGGTCACGCTCGAGCCCTATGACCAGACTGCGCCCGGCACCGACCCCTACCCGCTGGCCGACATCGCCGCCGGCCGCTTCGACGACCTGCTGCGGCAGCACGCCGCCGAGCTGCGAGCGGTCGGGGCGCCCGTGGCGGTGCGGTTCGCACACGAGATGAATGCGTCGTGGTACCCGTGGGGCCAGGGCGTCGGCGGGCACACCCCCGCGATGTTTGTCGCGGCGTGGCGGCACGTCCACGACGTCATGCAGGCGGCCGGCGCCACCCAGATCGTCTGGACCTGGGCGCCCAACGTCATCGACGCCGCGCCGACCCAGGACCTCGGCCTGCTGTACCCGGGCGCCGCGTACGTCGACTGGGTAGGACTGTCCGGCTACTTCGACCAGGTGACCGACACGTGGGCCACCGTGTACGGCCCGACGCTCGCGCAGCTCGACCGGATCGCGCCGGACAAGCCGATCTACGTCGCCGAGACGGCTGTCCTCCCCGGACCGACCCGGCCGACGATGATCCACGACCTGGTGGCCGGTCTGCTCGGGACCCGACGGCTGATCGGGTTCACCTGGTTCGACCACGTCACCCGGCTGGACTGGCGGCTGGAGATCGACCCGGCCGCCTCGGCCGCGCTCGCCGCCGACCTGGCCGACGGCTGGTTCACCTCCGGTGGCATCCCCGACTCACCCGCCCCCGTCGCGCCGTACCCGCAGGACATACCCGCGCCGACCGGCGCACCGCAGGTCGGCGTGGTGCTGACCGGGAGCTACGGCACCTGGCGCATCCCGGCGGGCAGCAGCGCCATCAGCTACGCCGGGCGCTGGTACCGCTGCCCGGACGCGACCGGGACCTCGTCCTGCACGGCCACATCCGGTACCGACGGATCCTTCGTACCGGGCGGGGCGGACCTGTTCAGCTACCTGCGCTACCAGGTCACGGCGACGAACACCGCCGGCTCGGCGGTCGGCTGGTCGGCGCCCACCCACGCCCTGCTGATGCGCCCCGCGCAACCGGCGGCGCCGCAGGTCGAGAGCCGCAACGGGGCCCTACGGGTGGTGTTCCCGCCGGCTGCGCCGCCAGGCACGACGCACTGGCGGGTCACGGTCGCCGGCGTAGCGCAGCCACTGATCCCGGTCGGTAGCCGGCCGGATACCTACGCGACCGGCCTGACGAACGGCGTCGCCTATTCGCTGGCGCTGTCCGCCGTCAGCGCGTCGACGACCGACGAGCTGCCGTCGGCGCCCAGCGCCGGCACGGTGGTGCCGATGACCACGCCGTACGACCCGTACCTGCGGGTGGACGGCACCGCCGGGACACTGCGGCTGCCGCCGGTGCCCCTCGGGGCCACCGGCTGGCTGCTGAGCCTGGACGGGGTCACGACCACGGTCGACCTCAGCACCACGTCACTGCCGCTGGCCGGCCTGTCCGTCGGGGCCACCCACGTGTGGTCGCTACGGGCCACCGCCGGTTCGTGGCCGGGCCGGGCGTACGGCTCGGGCACGGTCGCGGCGCAGGGCGCGTTCGCCGGACTTGTGGCCCCGGCCGCGCCGACAGTCACGACCGGCCCCGGCTCCGTCACGTTCGCGCTGCCGCCGCTGCCGACGGGCGCGACGAGCTGGCGACTCAGCGTCGGCGCCACCGCGGTGACCGTTGCCGGCTCGTCGAGCACTGTCACCGTGACCGGCCTGCTAGCCGGTCGTTCGACGGGGTGGGCGTTGAAGGCGGCCCAGACGACCTCCAGCTCGCTGTCGACGTCGGCTCCGGTACTCGGGACGGTGACGCCCTGAGGACGGTCAGGCCACGACGTCCGGGACCAACCGCTGTTGCTGCCAGGGCGTCCTGACGTAGTCCTCGGTCACCGGGGGGCGGGGTGGTAGCTCCGGGACCTCAGGGCTCAGGTCGTCGTAGGCGATCTGCGCCAACAGGTGGCTCATCACGTTGAGGCGGGCGCGCTTCTTGACCTCGGCCTCCACGACCCACCAGGGCGCCTCGGGGATGTCGGTGGCCAGGAACATCGCGTCCTTGGCCCGGGAGAAGTCGACCCAGCGGTTGCGCGCAGCGAGGTCCATCGGGCTGAGCTTCCAGCGCTTCGCGGGGTCCAGCAAACGGGCCTGGAACCGCCGCTCCTGCTCAGCGTCGCTGACGGAGAACCAGTACTTGATCACCTTGATCCCGGACCGGACCAGCATCCGCTCGAACTCCGGGCACGAGCGCAGGAACTCGTCGTACTCGGCCTGATCGGCAAAACCCATGACGTGCTCGACACCGGCGCGGTTGTACCAGGAGCGGTCGAACAGCACCATCTCGCCCGCGGCCGGCAGGTGCGCCACATAGCGCTGGAAGTACCACTGCGTGCGCTCCCGCTCGGTCGGCGCGGCCAGGGCGACGACCCGGGCGGTTCGCGGGTTCAGGCTCTGGGTGATGCGTTGGATCGAGCCGCCCTTGCCGGCGGCGTCGCGGCCCTCGAAGATCACCACGACCCGCAGGCCCCGCGCCCGGATGAAGGCCTGCTGCTTGACCAGCTCGATCTGCAGCCGCGCAAGCTCCTGCTCGTAGTACTTCTTGCCGACCTCGGCGGTCGCCTGCGGGGCGTGTTCGGCCGCGGGGCGCGCTGTCATGGAACGCGGTGCCGGACCTTTGTCTCAGGGCCTGGAGTGCACACGCCCTGGTGGCCGTCGGACCAGCGCACGGCGTACAGCAGGGTCGCGCCGCTCCCGCGTACCTCCGTCACATCGCCCTCGCGGCTGGCGTCCCCGACGTGTCGTCCAGGGATGGAGATGTGGTCGCCGACTGTGGCTCTCATGGTGGCCTCCCGGTCCGTGTCGCTGACAGCGTCCTGCGCTGCCCGGAGAATCGCAAGGCCCCGGCGGTCCCGTCGTACAGCCCGGCGTGGCAGCGAGCCGCGCGTGACCTCTGCGCCGACGCTTTCACGGCCCCGCTCCCGATGAGCCCTGCCTCGACAGCGCCGTCAGGCGGCTGACGGCCCGCAGATACTTCTTGCGGTAGCCACCGGCCAGCAGCTCGGGGGGGAACAGCTCGTCCAGCGGCGCGCCACTGGAGGCGACGGGCACGCTGCGGTCGTACAGCCGGTCGGCCAGCACCACGAGCCGCAGGGCGTCGCTCTGGTCGGCGACCGGCCGCACCTCGGCGAGGCACACCAGCGCGACGCCGTCGACGAGCGCGCCGTAACGGCTCGGGTGCAGGGCGGCCAGGTGCTCCAGCAGCGAGTCGAAGTCGTCGTACGTCGCCCCGGCGGTGCCGGCCCGGATGACGAGGTCGTCGCCGGACAGCGGCCGTGGCGCAGCCGGCAGGCCGCGGTGGCGGTAGTCCTCCCCGTCGATCCGCAGCGGCGCGAAGCGGGCGGCCAGGCCCTGGATCTCGCGCAGGAAGTCCTGGGCGGCGAAGCGACCCGCACCCAGCGAGCCGGGCAGCGTGTTGGAGGTGGCCGCGATCCGCACGCCCGCGTCGGCGAGCCGCCCCAGCAGCGTCGAGACCAGGACGGTGTCACCGGGGTCGTCGAGCTCGAACTCGTCGATCGCGAGCAGCCGGTGACCCGACAGCGCGTCGACGGTGGCGGCGAACCCGAGCGCCCCGACCAGGTGCGTGAGCTCGACGAACGTCGCGTACGCCTTCGGCGTCGGAACGGCCTGCCACAGCGCGGCGAGCAGGTGCGTCTTGCCGACGCCGTACCCGCCATCGAGATAGACCCCGGACGGACCGCTGGAGCGTCCGCGGCCGAACAGCCGGCGCGGTGGCGGGGCGACCGTGCCGGCGAAGGCTTGCAGCGCCTGGACGGCGGCTGCCTGGCTGGGCTGCGCGGCGTCCGGTAGGTAGGTATCGAAGCGAGCGCCGTCAAATCGTGGCGGCGGCACCAGCCCGGCCACGAGAGACTCGGTGGCGACCTCGGGGAAGCGGTCGCGAAGTGCGGGCACCGGGCTCGGCATCGGCCGGTGTCAGGCCGGTGGGCTCGAGTCCTGCTGGCCTGGCCCGGCCCCTTCTGGCACCCCCTCCTCGTGCGCGGTGCCGTTGCCGCCCGGGTCGCCGTACGTCGTGCCCGGACCGGCCTGGCCGGGCTCGAACTGGTCGGCCGTCCTGCCGGTGGCCGACAGGCCGGCGCCTTCGAGGGCCGGGTCGGGCTGCTGCTGCTGCTCGCTCATGGCCCGCCCCTACCCCGCGTGGCGGGTCCGCACCGGCCTAAGGTCTGGGCCATGACGACGATGGTGGCCGGCGCCGACCCAGCGGTCGT